>NZ_JASJVI010000076.1:0-19348 GCF_035019865.1 Cryobacterium sp. 10I5 | reverse complement strand
TCCCGTCCCCACCAGGATCCCCCGTCCGGAGTACGTCGGCCACCCGGCTCCCAGGCCGTTCACCGGCTCCGACGTGTACCCCGCTGCGAAGATCGAATTGATCCGTGAGGCCGGCCGGATCGCCGCTGAGGCGATCGAGGCGGTCGGCAGAGGCATCAGCCCCGGCGTGACCACCGAAGAGCTCGACCGCATCGGCCACCAGTTCCTGATCGAGCACGACGCGTACCCGTCAACGCTCGGCTACCGGGGCTACCCCAAGTCGCTGTGCAGCTCGGTGAACGAGGTCATCTGCCACGGCATCCCCGACACGACGGTCCTCGAAAACGGCGACATCGTCAACATCGACATCACCGCCTTCAAGAACGGCGTCCATGGAGACACGAACGTCACGTTCATCGTCGGCGAGGCGAGCGAGGCGGTCACGCTCCTCGTCGACCGCACGAGGGAGGCGCTCGCCCGCGGCATCAAGGCCGTCGCCCCCGGCCGCCAGGTCAACGTGATCGGCCGGACCATCGAGTCGTACGCGAAACGGTTCGGCTACGGCGTTGTGCGGGACTTCACCGGCCACGGCGTCGGCGAGGCGTTCCACTCCGGCCTGATCGTCCCCCACTACGACTCTGCCCCGCAGTACGACACCGTGATGGAGGTCGGCATGGTCTTCACGATCGAACCGATGCTCACCCTCGGCGGCACGGACTGGGACATGTGGGCGGATGACTGGACCGTGACGACCAGGGATAAGAGCATCACGGCGCAGTTCGAGCACACCCTCGTCGTCACCGAACGCGGCGCAGAGGTCTTGACTCTTCCCTAGACGATAGGTTTTCTACTATGAATTCTCAGACGGCCATCGGCATCGACATCGGCGGGACCGGAATCAAGGGGGCCCTCGTCGATCTTGCGACGGGCGCCCTGCTGACCGACCGGGTCAAGCTCCCCACACCCAAGGGCGGCCGTCCGGCCGACATCGTCGAGACGACCCGCGTCATCCTCGAAAGGGTCGGTGCCGCGGCGGGAGTGACGGATGTCCCCGTCGGCATCTGTTTCCCCGCCGTCGTCAGGCACGGCCGCACGATGTCCGCCGCCAACGTGTCCAAGAAGTGGATCGGCCTCGAGGCCTCCGCCCTGTTCGCGAGAAGCCTCGGCACGCCCGTCACGTTCGTGAACGACGCGGACGCAGCGGGGTACGCCGAATCCCAATTCGGCGCCGCACAGGGGGTGGATGGCGTGGTGATCCTGACCACGCTCGGCACCGGCATCGGCACGGCACTCCTGAACGACGGGGTCCTCGTACCCAACACCGAACTCGGTCACCTGCAGATCGACGGCGTCGACTACGAGACCCGCGCCTCCTACTCGGCACGGGAACGGGAGAACCTCTCCTGGTCGGCCTGGGCCACGCGGCTGCAGAAGTACTACTCGACCCTTGAGGCGCTCTTCTCCCCCGACCTGTTCGTCGTCGGCGGCGGCGTCTCCAAGCACCACGACGACTTCCTGCCGCTGCTCTCCCTGCACACGCCGATCGTCCCGGCCGCGCACAAGAACAACGCCGGCATCCTCGGTGCGGCAGCCCTCACGGTGCAGGACCTGAACTAGACCCGAACCGGGATCGCCCGGAGAAGGTGCGCGGCGCTGCCCTCGGGAGGGCGGCCCCATCGGTGGAAAAGGGGAATGGGCCGGCTGGTACGCCGGGTTCTGTCCCGGTTTTCACCGGGGACGGCCATCTATCTCGGGACTACGTTGCCGCAGCCCTCTAGCGGTCTACCCGGAAACTCGGCGAGCCGCCTTAGCGTTTCCTGTGTGACCTTGCTCCGGACGAGGTTTACCGAGCCGACCAGGTCACCCTGGCCTCTGGTGGTCTCTTACACCACCGTTTCACCCTTACCACCGAAAAACGGTGGCGGTCTACTTTCTGTGGCACTGTCTCGCGGGTTACCCCGGGTGGGTGTTACCCACCGCCCTGCTCTGTGGAGCCCGGACGTTCCTCGGCACCCGATCCCCCGAAGGGAACCGGCTGACGCGGCCGTCTTGCCGACCCATTCTTCGTCCCAGACTACAGGATCAGATTCCGGACTCCTCCGTGCGCACCAGGATCGCGCCGCAATCCGGGCAGAACAGCACCTCATCCGCCGCCGACGACCGCACGGACTCGAGGTCGCTTCCGGTGAGGGTGATGGTGCAGCCGCTGCAGGTGCGCTGGCGCAACAGGGCGGCGGCGTTGCCGTGGCCGCTGACGAAGAGCTTCTCGTAGAGGCTCGCCAGATCCGGCGCGATCGTGCCTGCGATCACGGCCCGGTCGCGGCGGAGTTCCTCGAGCTGGCGGTGCAGGGTGGCGAGGTCGGCGTCACGCGAGATCTCGGTCTCCTCGACGCGGGCGGCGAGAGCGTCGCGTTCGGCTTCGACGACCGCGACGGCCGCTTCCCGTTCCTCGAGGCGTTCCATCACGGCGATCTCGATCTCCTCGAGCGCCAGCAGCCGCTTGCGGAGAGCGGCGAGTTCGGTGTCAAGGGCCTGGACGTCCTTGACCGAGCTCGTGGCCTGCAGGCGTTCGTCGTCGCGCTTGATGCGCTTCTCGACGACCTCAACGTCGGATTCGATCCGGTTCAGTTCGAGGCGCACGTCCTCGACCTCACCGTGGAGGGACGTGAGGCTCATCCGGGTCTTGTCCGCGGTCGCGGCGAGTGCGATGAGTTCGGCGTGCTGGGCGAGCGCCCTGGTCTGGTGATCGACCTGCTGGAGCCTGATGTCGAGGGCCTGGAGCCGGAGAAGCTCCTTCTGCTCGATGGGGGATGCCTTCACTTGTGTCCTGACCTTCACGGGTATTGAGTTCGACCGGCCCTGTGGCCGGATACTGTCGGTGGGGTTGTGCAGGCTACTGCACGATGACGAAGTCCCACGGGTCCGTGCGCAGATCGCTCACGTCCACCCGCAGGCGCGGAAAAGCGTTCCTCAGCGCATCGGCGGCGGTGTCAAGCCACAACCACTCGCTCGCCCAGTGTGACACGTCGATCAGTGCGGGCGTGTTTCCGTCGAGCAGCGCCTGTTCCCGGGCTTCGGAGGCCGGGTGGTGTCTGAGGTCGGCGGTGATGAAGACATCCGCTGCCAGCACGGCCGGGTCCTTGAGCAGCGAGTCGCCCGCACCGCCGCACAGCGCGACCGTGCGGACCGGGGCGTTGTACTCGCCAGAGACCCGGATCCCGGACGCCGTCGCGGGGAGGATCGTCGCGAGGCGCCGGGCGAGTTGGCCGAGGGTGGTGGGAGTGGGGAGTTCCCCGACCCGCCCGATGCCGGTCCCCGGAACGGTCCCGGACGTGATCGGCTGGGCGTCCACGAGCCCGAGCCGGGTGGCGAAGACGTCGGAGACACCGTCGACGACGACGTCGGCATTCGTGTGCGCGGCGAGGAGTGCGCAGCCCGACCTGATCAGCCGGGCCAGGAGGGCGCCTTTGTACCGGTCTTCGGCGATGGACGTGACCCCGCGAAGAAGGAGCGGATGGTGGACGAGGAGGAGACCGACGCCGGTCTCGATCGCCTCATCCACGGTCGCGGAGACGGCGTCGACCGCGAGGAGCACGGAATCGACCCGGTTCGTGGGGTCGCCGCTCACGAGTCCCGGTGCATCCCACGTCTCTGCACCCGACAACGGCCAGAGCTCGTGGACGGTCCGGGTGATCTCTGCGAGCGAATAGGACACCCCGTCAGCCTACCCGTGAGCTCACTGCGCGGACGCCGGGGACCTGAGGCTCTCCTGCCGGCGAATCGCGGGAATGCCCGCGAGCAGGGGTGTTGCGAGGCCGAGGGCGAAGGCGATCAGGATGCCGGGGTGTGTCGCCGCGAACTCCCCCCTCGGGTCGATGCCCAGCGGTGCGAAGAGGTAGCCCTGCCACGCCGACCAGCCATCCCCCGGGACGAGGAGCCCCCAGCCGATCGCGCTGAAGACGACGAAGGCGGCCAGATTGACCCAGCGCACGTCCGCATACGCCCCACCGCGCTTGAGGAGACTACGGGTGTCGTAGCGATTGGCCCGCACGAACGTCTCGGCGGAGAACAGCCCCGACCAGGCCGCGACCGGGATCGCGAGTGTCAGCGGCACGGTGAGGAACGCCGCCCGGACGCCGAGTCCACCGAACGGCAGGAGGAGCAGTGCCGCACCGATCGCGGTGACCGCGACACCGGCGGCCCGCGGAACTCCCGAGGAGAGTGCGGCGGCTGCCAGGCCTCCCGAATACAGGGTCAGGATCAGTGCCGAGAGCACGGTCACCGTCCCGAGCAGAAGAAGAGGCCATTCGAGACCGGCGGGCAGGAGCGCAGCGAGGGTTCCGACCGGGTCCACGGCGAGGTCCGCACCCCGCTGGCTCTGTGATGAGACGAGCAGGGCTCCCCAGGCTGCGAGGACGAGGGCAGGCACCCCGAGCCCCGCGAAGAGCCAGAGGACCGCGGCCGATCCCGAGCCGGACCGTCCCTGATAGCGGGCAAGGTCTGCGCCGCTCGACGCCCAGGCCAGTCCGAGGTAGGCGAAGACGAGGGTGACCCCGCCCAGCACCATGAAGCCGCTTCCGTCCGGGACGGAGAGCGCCGCACCGATGTCGACGAGCCCGGCGGAGAGCACCATCACTGCGATCACCAGGGCGGCCCCCGCGACGGCGAGCACGGCCTGCACCGACCGAATCAGCGCATAGCCGAAGAGCGCGACCACGGTCGCCACGATGAGGACCGCAAGGGCGGCGAGCGGAACAGACCCGTCTCTGACCTCTCCCGAGATCCGCGTCGCTGGTCCGGTGGCCGCTGTCACTGCGCGGCCGAGGATCGCGAGCAGCAACGCTCCCCACGCCATGCGCACGAGCAGGGCGAACGCGGTGGGAACGAGGTTTCCGATCACGCCGAAGGTCGCACGCGACAGCATGACCATCGACTGGCCGTTGCGGCGGCCGGCGAGGGTTCCCAGGCCAAGGGGGATCAGGGAAAGCCCGATGCCGAGCACGGTCGCGAGCACGACCTGGCGGATGCTGAGACCGAGGTATGCCAGGCGCGCACCGACCGCGACGCTGACGACGGATGCGGTGACCGCGAACCAGAGGCGGAAGACCCGACTCGCTCGCCCGACCCGATTCACCACCGGGGTCGGCGCCTGCGCGTAGCGCTCGATCACGAGCCGCGGTTCCTCGGCGAGGGCGGCATCAACGAGGACGATTTCGTCGTCGTCGACCCGCGGGCTCGGTACCGGAGCGGCCACCCCTGTCGGCACGTCGTCGGCGTCGTCCGGCAGGTCGTCGTCGACTCCGAAGCCCACGATCTCGGTCGCAGCCGTCCGAGGCGCTCCCCCGTCCGGTGGCGCGATGCCGAGTTCGATCACGGCCGGAGACTCGACGGTGAGCGCGTCGTCGTCGCCTGGGGAGGACGGTTCGGCTGGAACGGGGCGATCGTGCCCCCTCGGGTACCTGTCGGACATGCCCCGAGTGTAGCCAGATGCCCGAAATCCGGGCAGGCCTACCAGCCGAGGGTGCCCGGCTCCCCCTTGAACGGCCCGACGACGCGGGAGGTGATCCAACCGCCATAGAAGGATCCGGCCTGCGGCCGGACCTCTTCGCCGTCGATCGTGCAGAGATCCATTCGCCCCGGATAAAGTGCGATCCGGCCCGCGAGGGCTTCGAACCCCGGCTCGGGCTCCGGATAGGTCCAGGCCGCGCCGACGGCGCGCGCCGCACCGGAGACGACGGTCAGGTAGGAGGCGGTTCCTTTGTATTCGCAGACCGAGCGGCCGGCCGCGGGAATGAGGGACCCCGGGAGGAAGGCGTCAGCTGGCAGGTAGTACGCCGGCGGGTGGCTGGTCTCGAGCACGCGGACGGCGTTCACGGTGCGGGCGATCTCGCGCCCACCGAACCGGATCACCACTTCATCGGAGACTGGTTCGATTCTGGGCGGGCGCGGGTAGTCCCACACCGATTCCTGGCCGGGACCCGGGACGACCCGGTCGCTGTGTGCGGATGTCATCGCACCATGGTAGCCGCGCTGCCCGGCGGCGGGCCCCTCGAATTCCCCGAGAGTACACTGCGGGCATGACGGAGAACATGATCGTTGCTGTCGACGGCGGGCCGGCCAGCGCCGCAGCCCTCGACTGGGCGCTGACCAGGTTGGTCGCCCGCTCGTCCGGTGGATCGTCCGCAGAGCCGATCGAGCTCGAACTCACGACCGTCGTCGAACTGGGTTGGTCTCCCCATGACGTCGCCGTGAGCTTCCAACCCGCCTACGAACGTGCGCTCGCCGCGGCCGCCAGGCACGTGGAGGAACGGATGCCGGGGTGCCGCAGGACGAGCTACATCCGGCACGGAGTTCCCGTAGACGAGCTGGTCAGGGCATCCGCTTCGGCGGATCTGCTGGTGATCGGCTCGAACAAGACCGGGCTCCTGGCCGGCGCCGTCTACGGGACGCTCCCCCTGCGCCTCGCGGCGCATGCGCACTGCCCGGTCGTCGTGGTTCCCGCGACGTGGCAGCCGCGAATCGGCCCGGTCGTCGTGGGCCTCGACAACGATCCCGCCGGCACCGAAGCCCTCGACTGGGCGGCCGACGAGGCGGTCAGGCTCGGGCGCGGCCTTCGGATCGTGCACTCCTGGTCGATCCCGATGACGGTTGCCGTCGACCTCGGTGCGACAGTGCCCTATGAAGACTTGCGTGCGGCCAATGCCGAGGCCCTCTCGACCGCTGCCCAGCGGGTGCGGGACACCCGTCCGGGACTCGACGTGGTCGAGATCCTTGAAACGGAACCGGCCGCCGCCGCGCTCGTCGACGCCTCCGGCCAGGCGGAACTGCTCGTGGTCGGTACGCACGGACGCGGCTCGGTCGGAAGCCTCATCCTGGGTTCGGTGAGCCACGACGTGCTGCTCAACCTGCCCTGTCCGGTCGCGGTCATTCCTCGTCGACCCGACGGGACCTAGCCAGAGGCGACGCAGCCACACGCGACGCAGTCACACGCGACGCAGAGGCGGGTAATGCTCAGTAGTCGAATTCGTCGAACTGGGGAGCATCGAGACCGTCACCGGTCCACCCGACCTGCGCAACGGCCATCGGAGCGAGAGCCTTCTTGCGCAGGCCCGCAGTGATGTCGGGGTCGACGAGTTCGCGGAAACCGGGCGGCGACGTGACGCTCGTCAACTGGCTCGCCGCCCCGATCAGGAACTGGGCCCGTCCGACCTGTCCGCTGTCGCCGAGGACGGGAATGTCCACGACTTCGACCTGGCCTCTGGTACTGAGCCTTTCGGCGTACTGCATGACCGCGTCGGCGAGGTCACTCCCGGTAACGACCGAACCCCCGGCATGGAATATGCGCTTCATCGTCTTCCCTCACTGCCTCAGTGGAATGTCCAAGTGCAGCCGGGGTCCGGGGCTCAGTCACAGTATATGCAGAACCGGTTCAGAGGCGAAGGGTTCGATCGACCACGGCCGCCGCCACTTCGGCGAGCGGCACGCTGTGGCTCCTGGCGTGACTCCGGAGCATCGTGAACGCCTCGCTCATGTCGACGTCGTGCATGAACGCGATGACGCCCTTGGCCTGCTCGATCACGACGCGGCTGCTGAGAGCGTGCTGCAGCTGTGCGCGCGCGATATCGCTCTCGCGGATCGCCCGTTCCTGCAGGATTCCGATCGTCGCCGTGTCCGCGAGGGCCTGGACCGTGCGCAGGTCCTCGGCGCCGAGTCCGCCGAAACGGTCCCAGAACAGGTTGAGCGACCCGATGGTCGTCGCTCGCAGGTGCATCGGAACGGCATGCATGGACAGGAATCCCTGTTCGAGTGCGCCCGCCCGGAAGACCGGCCACTTCGGGGCGACGAGGTCGAGGTCGGGAATGGCGACGGCGGCACCGGTCGTCACGCACTCGACGCAGGGGCCGGCGCCCGCTCGCAGCTGGAGGATTTCCACGAGCCGGGTGCGCTCGTTCGTCGAGGCCACGACCTCGAACTCACCGCGTCCGGCCACGAGGATGATGCCGACCGCCGATGCGCCGAAGAGGAGCGCGCACCGCTCGACGAGCGTTTGCAGGAGGTCGACGACGTCATAGCCGACGACGAGCGTGTCGGCCAGCGTGACGAAGGTCTCGACGAGCTGACCCTCCCGGGATTGTGTGACCATAATCTAATCCTAAGGTGAGAGGACCGTGGAGAAATCAATTTTCCGGGCGACCACATCGTGGGCGACGGACCGCACAGATCGTGCGTTCGAGAAAGCGTATCCACGCAGAAGCAGCAACGCATCCGCGGCGGACAGATCCAACTGGGCGAGGATCATTCCGGTGGCCTGGTGGATCACGCGGCGGGAGAATCCCTCGCCTTCCGGCTTCGTCGGGGCGGCCGGATCGGGTCCATCGACAGCGGTCCATTCCGAGTCGTTCTCGGCGGAACCGTAGCCCCGGAGCGCCCTGCGCAACACGACCCGTGCGACGATATCCGCGAGTCTCGTCGCGTCGGCGACGGCGTCCGGCGGCAGTGGACCGGCCACGAACGAGTAGAGGTCGACGGCGCCGATCTCAAGCGTTCCGATGGCGAGGGGGAAGGCGAACAGTCCCCCGACATCCGTTTCGCCGAGTGCCGCGCGGAACATCGGCCATGCCGCGTTCTGCTCAAGCCGGACGTCGGGAGAGAGGACCGGGCGCCTGGTCGCCAGCGCCCTCCAGCATGGTCCCTCGCCGAGATCGAACTGCAGTTCGTCGATCCGGGCGGCGAACGCGTCGCTCGCGCTGATCGTCTCCGTCCCGAACGGCGCACCGAGGGTGGAGATCGCCGCCCCGTCGACGGGGAGAACCCTCAGGAACGGAGCGCACAGCTCGGTGCCGGAGTCGTCCCACGCCTCGAGCTCCCTGGCGGCCGTATCGAATGCCTCACTACTAACGGGGCACACCGGGCGCACCCTTCGCTTCGGGGGCAGGCGTGTGCGGGTTGACCGGGACATCCGCTCGCAGATCACTCCACAGGAGAGCCACTGGCACACACGACCTTTCGGCTCCCGGAGGAGCGACCGGTTCACACGGGAGTCCCGGCAGGACTCACCGAATCATCTCAGCTTAACGTGTACCGCCAAATCCGGTGTCACCCGGGATACTACTTTCACGCACGCTTATGAACTTACTCACGCCCTGTGCACTTACTGGTGGGCCCTACCGGGCTCGAACCGATGACATCCACGGTGTAAACGTGGCGCTCTACCAACTGAGCTAAAGGCCCCTGCGATTCGACGATCGCCGAGGGTGAACCGACACCATTATACCGGTGCGACCGGCAGGCGGGTCACGCGGGCTGGAGTTCGCCGATCGCCGCGCGGTAGGCGTCGAGTGAACGCGCCTCGCCGGGGGCCGTGATGAAGCTCGCACGGATGATGCCGTTCGGGTCGATCAGGAAGGTCGCGCGGTTCGAGAAACCCTTTTCCTCGAGGAACACGCCGTATTCCTTGGCGACGGCCCCGTGAGGCCAGAAGTCGGCGAGGAGGTTGAATCCGTAGTTCTCCTGCTCACCCCACGCGCGCAGGGCATGGCGGGAGTCCACGGAGATGCCGAGGAGCTCGACGCCGCTGTTCTCGAACAGGCTCAGGTTGTCGCGCAGGGTGCACAACTCTCCGCTGCAGATTCCCGAGAACGCGAGAGGGAAGAAGACCAGCGCCACCGACTTGTCGCCGCGGTACTGGCTCAGCTGGATGTGCTCGCCGTACTGGTTGACCAATTCGAAGTCGGGTGCCTGGGTGTCGTTCTCCAGAGCCATAGTGCGTCCTTTCCTGCGTCAACCACCAGTGGCAAGCGCCGGAACAGCCTAGCCCCGGGCAGGGGGGAAACCTAGACAATTCTTTCGCTGACAGCGTTGTCCCCGAAGGGGCCGCGCGTGCACGGCGCACAGCTGGAATCTGTAGGCTGGCGTGGTGCCAGCGGTCCACAGGGACCGCTTTGCGGCACGCCTAACCAGGCACGGTCGCGTATCACACGACCTGCCCGATAGAGAGAGGTCGACTGTGACTGTCAACGACCAGGACCCATACTCGGTGAACAGCACGGATGCGGATCCGGAAGAGACGAAAGAGTGGTCCGAATCTCTGGACGCACTCGTGGCCGCCCAGGGACACGAACGCGGCCGTGAGATCATGCTGAGCCTGCTCAAACGATCCAAGGAACTGCACCTGGGCGTCCCCATGGTGCCCACCACGGACTACATCAACACGATCGCGGCCGGCAACGAGCCCGACTTCCCCGGCGACGAAGACATCGAGCGCCGCTACCGCGCCTGGATCCGCTGGAACGCAGCAGTGCTCGTGCACCGCGCCCAGCGACCCGGGATCTCCGTCGGCGGACACATCTCGACCTACGCCTCATCCGCCGCCCTCTACGAGGTCGGCTTCAACCACTTCTTCCGCGGTCAGGATCACCCGGGCGGCGGAGACCAGATCTTCATCCAGGGCCACGCCTCCCCCGGCACCTACGCCCGTGCGTTCCTCGAGGGTCGCCTGAGCGCGAACCAGCTCGACGGCTTCCGCCAGGAGAAGTCGCACGCGCCGCAGGGACTGTCCTCCTACCCGCACCCGCGCCTGATGCCGGAGTTCTGGCAGTTCCCGACGGTGTCGATGGGCCTCGGCCCGATCAACGCCATCTACCAGGCGCAGACCAACCGCTACCTCACCAACCGCGGGATCAAGGACGCGAGCGACCAGCAGGTCTGGGCGTTCCTCGGCGACGGCGAGATGGACGAGGTCGAAAGCCGCGGCCAGCTCCAGGTCGCAGCGAACGAGGGCCTCGACAACCTCAACTTCATCATCAACTGCAACCTGCAGCGCCTGGACGGACCGGTCCGCGGAAACGGGAAGATCATCCAGGAGCTCGAGAGCTTCTTCCGCGGTGCCGGCTGGAACGTCATCAAGGTCGTCTGGGGCCGCGAGTGGGACGATCTCCTCTCCCGCGACGTCGACGGAGCCCTGCTCAACCTCATGAACGTCACCCCCGACGGCGACTACCAGACGTACAAGGCCGAGAGCGGCGCCTACGTGCGTGAGAACTTCTTCGGCCGCGACCCGCGCGCCCTCAAGCTCGTCGAGGGCTACACCGACGACGAGATCTGGAACCTCAAGCGTGGTGGTCACGACTACCGCAAGGTCTACGCCGCGTTCAAGGCCGCATCGGAGCACAAGGGACAGCCGACCGTCATCCTCGCGAAGACCGTCAAGGGCTACGCCCTCGGCCCGAGCTTCGAGGGTCGCAACGCGACCCACCAGATGAAGAAGTTCACCCTCGAGAACCTGAAGACCTTCCGTGACAGCACCCACATGCCGATCACGGATGCCCAGCTCGAGGAGAACCCCTACCTCCCGCCGTACTACCGTCCGGACGAGAACGACGAGGCGATCCAGTACCTGCACGAACGCCGCCGCGCCCTCGGCGGCTACGTGCCGGAACGCCGCAGCAAGTACACCCAGGTCAACCTCCCGCAGGACTCGACGTACGCGCCGACCCTGAAGGGCTCCGGCACCCAGGAGATCGCCACGACGATGGCGTTCGTCCGCCTGCTCAAGGAACTCTTGCGCGCCAAGGACTTCGGCAACCGCATCGTCCCGATCATCCCGGACGAGGCCCGCACCTTCGGCATCGACGCGTTCTTCCCGAACGCCAAGATCTACAACCCGAACGGCCAGCAGTACACGTCCGTCGACCACGCCCAGCTGCTCGCGTACAAGGAGAGCCCGCAGGGCCAGATCCTGCACGTCGGCATCAACGAGGCCGGCGCGATGGCCGCGTTCACGAACGTCGGAACCACATACGCCACCCAGGGCGAGCCGCTCATCCCGATCTACGTCTTCTACTCGATGTTCGGGTTCCAGCGCACCGGCGACGCCATGTGGGCCGCCGGGGACCAGATGGCCCGCGGCTTCATGATCGGAGCCACCGCCGGTCGCACGACCCTGACCGGTGAAGGACTGCAGCACGCCGACGGCCACTCGCCGCTCCTCGCATCCACGAACCCCGCCGTCGTGTCTTACGACCCGGCGTACGGGTACGAGATCGCGCACATCGTGCGTTCCGGTCTCGAGCGGATGTACGGCGGCCTGCACGACGACCCGAACGTCATGTACTACATCACCGTGTACAACGAGCCGGCCGTGCAGCCGGCCGAGCCGGACGAGGTGGACGTCGACGGCATCGTCCACGGCATCCACCGGATCAACCACTCACAGGTCACCGGACCGAAGGCCCAGCTCCTGGCCTCCGGCGTCGCGGTGCCGTGGGCACTCGAGGCGCAGGCCCTGCTTGCCTCCGACTGGGGCGTCTCGGCCGATGTCTGGTCCGTCACCTCCTGGGCCGAACTGCGCAGGGACGGCATGCGCGTCGAGGAGCACAACTTCCTCAACCCCGACCAGGGCCCGCAGGTGCCGTACGTCACGAAGAAGCTCGCGGGAGCGGCCGGCCCGTTCATCGCGGTCAGCGACTTCATGCACGCCGTGCCCGACCAGATCCGCCAGTTCATCCCCGGCGATTTCGCCACCCTCGGAGCCGACGGCTTCGGGTTCTCGGACACCCGCCCTGCGGCCCGCCGGTTCTTCAAGATCGACGGACCGTCCATGGTCGTGCGCACCCTCGAGATGCTCGCCCACCGCGGCGAGATCGACAAGGCGGTCGTCGGCCAGGCCATCGAGAAGTACCAGCTGCACGACGTGACCGCTGGTACAACGGGCTCCGCCGGGGGCGAGAGCTAACCCGACTGTGGCCCCGGCACCGAAGACGAAGGAACAGACGCTCGCCTGGTTGCGCACCATCTCAGGAGAGCTGTCCACAGCGACCCTGAAACGACTCGAGGACACGCTGCCCTGGTACGGCGATATGCCGCCAGGACGGCGTTCCTCGGTCGGGCTGGTCGCCCAGGCGGGCATCACCTCCTTCATCGCATGGTTCGACGACCCGAAATCCACCCCGTGGATCGCGGCTGACGTCTTCGGTGCCGCCCCGAGGGAGCTGTTGCGCTCGGTGAGCCTGCAACAGACCCTCCAGCTCATCCGGGTCTCCGTCGAGGTCGTCGAGGAACGCGTCAAGGACGGCGGCGAGATCCTCCGCGAGGCGATCCTGCTCTACTCCCGCGAGATCGCCTTCGGGGCGGCGGATGTCTACGCGCGCGCCGCAGAGGCACGCGGGCTCTGGGACGTGCGACTCGAGGCCCTCGTGGTCGACTCGATCCTCAGCGGCGAGTATGACGACGAACTGCCGAGCCGGATCGCGGCACTCGGCTGGCACGGTCACGGCGAGGTCTGCGTGCTCGTCGGTACCACCCCGAAGATGCTCGACGTCGACCAGCTGCGCCGCTCCGCGCGGCACATGGCGGCGGATGTGCTGATCGGGGTGCAGGGCAACCGGCTCGTTCTCGTGATCGGTCGCGCGCACCCCGCCTCGGCGGACGCCGAGGACACCGTCGGGACGGCATCCGCCCTCACCTTCATGGAGATCGCGGTGCAACTGGAACCGAGTTTCGGCGCAGGGCACCTCGTGCTCGGACACGAAGTACCGAACCTCGTCGACGCCTCCAAGAGTGCGAAGGCGGCCCTGGCCGGCTTCGCGGTCGCCCGGTCCTGGCGGAACGCGCCACGCCCAGTCCAGGCGGACGACCTGCTCCCGGAGCGCGCCCTCGCGGGCGACCCGCTCGCCCGGGCCACGCTCATCCACCGCATCTACCGGCCGCTGCAGGCGCACTCGACCGAACTACTCACCACGCTGTGGTGCTACCTCGACAACGGCCGCTCGCTCGAAGCGACCGCCCGGGAGCTCTTCGTGCACCCCAACACCGTGCGCTACCGCCTGAAGCGTGTCTCCGAGGTCATCGGCTACGACGCGACGGGCGCCCGTGAGGCACTCATCCTGCAGTCGGCGCTCATCCTCGGATCGATCAGCGACCACGACGGCTCTACCCGTCGACGCTGACACCCCTCGTTTGCCCGGTTTCTGCGGGAACCCACAAACGTTTTTCGGATACTTGGTCGATCATCGACACTCCGCGGCGAAATGACCTTGGGAGACTAGGGGAATGATTGTTGTCGTCTGTCCCGGACAGGGCTCACAAACCCCCGGTTTCCTCGTCCCCTGGCTTGAAGACCCCGCTTTTGCGGCCGGACTCGACGCGATGTCCGCCGCGAGCGGACTCGACCTCGTCGCCCACGGGACGGTCAGCGACGCCGACACCATCCGCGACACGGCCGTCGCCCAACCCCTGATCGTCGCCGCCGGCATCCTCACCGTGCGTACGCTCTTCGCCGCCGGACGCGGCGACCGCATCGCGGGAATCGCGGGGCACTCGGTCGGCGAGATCACCGCCGCAGCCGGGGCGGGCATCCTGAGCGATGCCGACGCCCTCGGGTTCGTGCGGGAACGCGGCGTGGCGATGGCCGAGGCCGCAGCCCTCGAACCGTCCGGAATGAGCGCGGTTCTCGGCGGCGACGAAGCCGAGCTTCTCGCCCTTCTCACCGAACTCGGGCTCGAACCGGCCAACTTCAACGGCGGCGGCCAGGTCGTCGTCGCCGGCGCGATCGACGCACTCGCCCGTCTCGCCGCCGCTCCCCCCGCCCGGTCCCGCGTCATTCCCCTGCAGGTCGCCGGTGCATTCCACACCCGGTATATGCAGCCTGCCGTCGCCTCGCTCGCCGCGGTCGCCGCGCGCCTCACCCCGTCGAACCCGACCCTGCCGATCTGGACCAACCGGGACGGCAGTCAAGTCGTCGACGGCGCGCGGTTCGTCGGATATCTCGTCGACCAGGTCTCCTCGCCGGTACGGTGGGATATGTGCATGCAGTCTTTCGAGGCCGCCGGCGTGACCGGAATCATCGAGGTCGCGCCAGCAGGCGCCCTTGTCGGCCTTGCCAAGCGTGCACTCAAAGGCGTACCCAGCGTCGCGATCAAGACCCCGGACGATCTGCCCGCCGCGTTTGCACTGATCGACCAGCAGTAAGCCCGACGGAAAGAGACCATGACCAAGCCCACACTCAAGCAGTCGCACGGCCCCGCGTTCACGCGCATCATGTCGGTCGGCGCCGCCCGCGGTGACCTGACCGTGCCCAACGACGACCTGGTCGGTCCGATCGATTCCTCCGACGAGTGGATCCAGCAGCGCACCGGCATCATCAGCCGCACCCGGGCAAGCCGGGACGTGCTCGCCGTCGACCTCGCTGAGATCGCCGCCAACGAGGCCATCGAGAAGTCCGGCATCGACCCGACCCTGATCGACGCGGTCATCGTCGCAACCATCAGCAACGGCCGCCAGACGCCGTCGATGGCCGCCGTCCTCGCCGACAAGGTCGGCGCGAACCCCGCCGCCGCGTACGACATCAACGCCGCCTGTGCGGGATACGCCTATGCGGTCGCCCAGGCCGACGCCCTCATCCGCACCGGGGTCGCGCACTACGCACTCGTGGTCGGAGCGGAGAAGCTGTCCGACCTCGTGGACCCGACCGACCGCAGCATCTCCTTCCTGCTCGGCGACGGCGCAGGCGCCGTCGTCATCGGCCCCAGCGACTTCCCCGGCATCTCGAGCACGGTCTGGGGGTCGGACGGCTCCAAGGCCGGCGCCATCCAGATGAACCACACCCTGCAGGAATACCACCGCGGCGAATCCGAATGGCCGACCCTCCGCCAGGAGGGCCAGACAGTCTTCCGCTGGGCCGTATGGGACATGGCCAAGGTCGCCAAGCAGGCCCTCGAGGCCGCAGGCGTGACGAGCGCCGATCTCGCAGCCTTCATCCCACACCAGGCCAACATGCGCATCATCGACGAGTTCGCGAAGCTCTTGAAGCTTCCCGAGTCCGTGATCATCGCGCGCGATATCGCCACAACGGGAAACACCTCCTCGGCATCGATCCCGATCGCCACGCACACCCTGCTTGCCGAACACCCGGAGCTCAGCGGCGGTCTCGCCCTGCAGATCGGCTTCGGCGCCGGACTGGTGTTCGGCGCGCAGGTCGTCGTGCTCCCGTAGTTTTCCCATACCGCCTCTAAACTGAATCTCGGTCATACGAGACACCCCAAGGAGAAAAAATGGCATTGTCCACCGAAGAAGTACTGTCCGGCCTCGCTGAGCTCATCAATGATGAGACCGGCATTGCGGCTGACACGGTTGAGATGGGTAAGTCGTTCACCGACGACCTCGACATCGATTCCATCTCGATGATGACCATTGTCGTCAACGCAGAAGAGAAGTTCGACGTGAAGATCCCCGACGAAGAGGTCAAGAACCTTAAGACCGTCGGCGACGCCGTCGACTTCATCGTCAAGGCCCAGGACTAAAACCACCGAGAGCAGGCCGGCCGGCATTGCCGACCGGCCTGGTCTGTGGGCTTCGCCCGCCGTTTTGACGTACCACGGAGAGTTGCATATGACCAAGAAGATCGTTATCACCGGAATCGGTGCGACCTCCCCTCTCGGAGGCACCGCCGCCGAGACCTGGGCTGCGCTGTTGAACGGCGAGTCCGGAGCCACCACCCTCGAGCAGGAATGGGTCGCTCGCACCCAGCTGCCCATCACCTTCGCCGCACAGGCGAAGGTCCCCGCCAGCGAGGTCCTCGCCCGGCACGAGATCAAGCGTCTCGACCCCTCGAGCCAGTTCGCGCTGATCGCCGGCCGTGAGGCCTGGGCGGATGCCGGATCTCCCGGAGTCGAACCCGACCGGCTCGCTGTCGACTGGGCCACCGGTATCGGCGGTGTGTGGACACTCCTCGACGCGTGGGACACCCTGCGCGAACGCGGTCCTCGCCGCGTCCTGCCGATGACCGTCCCGATGCTGATGCCGAACGGGCCCGCCGCGGCAATCGGCATGGACCTGCACGCCCGCGCCGGCATCACGACCGTCGTGTCCGCTTGCGCGTCGAGCACGGAATCCCTCGTCAACGCCTATGACCGGCTCCAGGCCGGCCGCGCCGACGTCGTCATCGCCGGTGGCTCGGAAGCCGCGATCCACCCGCTGCCGATCGCGTCCTTCTCGGCGATGCAGGCGCTCTCGAAGCGGAACGATGACCCTGGACACGCCTCGCGCCCGTACGACGTGTCGCGCGACGGCTTCGTGCTCGGCGAGGGTGCGGCTGCGCTCGTCGTCGAAACCGAAGAGCACGCCAAGGCCCGCGGTGCGCACATCTACGCCGAACTGCTCGGCGGTGCCGTCACAAGTGACGCGTACCACATCACGGCTCCCGACCCCGAGGGTTCGGCGGCGGCCCGGGCCATGATCACCGCCATCCGCAACGCCGGCGCCGACCTCGGCGACGTCGCCCACATCAATGCGCACGCGACAAGCACGCCGGTCGGAGACATCGCGGAGTACAACGCGCTCCGGCGGGTGTTCGGCGACCTGCTCGAGGGCATCCCCGTTTCCGCGACAAAGGCATCCACCGGGCACCTGCTCGGTGGGGCCGGAGCGATCGAGGCGTTCTTCACCGTGATGGCGCTCTCGACGCGGACCGCCCCGCCGACGATCAACCTCGTCGAACAGGACCCGGCCATTCCGCTCGACGTCGTGACCTCACCGCGCACCCTGCCCGGCGGTAATCTCCTCGCGATCAGCAACTCGTTCGGATTTGGCGGCCACAACGCCGTCGTTGCGTTCCGCTCGGTCTAGTCGGCACGCTCGAACAAGCCGGACGTTCGTCCCGGCACCAGGCTCGGCCCTTCGGGGTCGGGCCTGTTCCCGTTTCCGCCCCGGTCTCGTGTCGATCCGGACCGGTCAGCCGACCTTGTGCAACCAGACCACGGAATTGAAGTCGCTCGCGGTGCGGAACGGCTCGAGTTCGTCGTCCCAGGCCTGGCCGAGGGCCAGGCGCAGTTCACGATGCAGTTCGAGGGCGTTCGCACCGGCGATCTCCATCGCGTAACGGATCCGGTCCTCCGGGATCACGATGTTCCCGACGGTGTCGGTCTGGGCGAAGAAGATGCCCAGCCCCGGCGTGTGCAGCCAGCGCCCGCCATCGACGCCGAAGCCGGCGTCCTCGGTCACTTCGAAGCGCAGGTGATCCCAACCGAGCAGGGCGGATGCGAGGCGCGCTCCGGTTCCCGGGACGCCCTCCCAGTAGTATTCGGCGCGCTGCGAGCCGCTGAGCACCGGCTGGTCGGACCAGTCGAAGTTCACGGCCTCGCCGAGGGCGCGCCCGACCGCCCACTCCACATGCGGGCTGAGCGCCCGTGGCGACGAATGCACCAAAAGCACCCCTCGCGCTGTTGGTGGCTGGCGCGCAGGTATTGCTGTCATCGATTTCTCCGTTCTGTGAGGTGCGTCTTCCCCAACGACCTCAGAACTGCGGATTCAATACGATGCAAGCGAGTGTGAACTTGTCGCTACGACGGAATCGCTCCCGTCTCCTTGGATTATGCCTCAGCCGCCTGTGGGTATTCAAGGAGGATCGAGTTATTTGTTCCCGCCATGACACTCGGCTCGCGCGTCTCTCCCGGTGACATGGTTCGCTATACTCGGTATAGTTATCTCTCGCTTCGGAGGCCCGGTGTCGGTACGCAGTTGTCTGCTTGTGATCCTGTCGATCGGTCCTGCCTACGGATTCCAACTTCACGCTGAGCTCAGTTCCCGAACAGCCGGTCGCCGGAACGTGAACGCCGGCCAGGTCTACGGAACGCTCGAACGACTCGTGAAACAGGGTGTCGTGGAATCGGCAGGGACCACCGACGATGGACTCCCCCTGTACCGGGCGACAGCGACCGGCTTGGGCGAAGCATCCGCCTGGCTCACTGCGACCGAGAGTGCCGTCGGCGAAGAATGGAACGACCTCGTCGACCGGGTACTGCTCGCCTCGTCACTCCCCGATTCGGACGTTCTCGGCATCATCGCCCGCTACCGGAAACACTGGCAGGCCGACCTCACGGCCTCGGGTTCCGCCGCAGAACACGACGCCGCACTTGCCGCAGTGCACGGCGGGAAGCTCCGACCGGGTTCCGGGCAGGACCTGCTCTGCTCGGCTGCGCGGCAGGCCCTCGCGACCGCGGCACTCGCCTGGCTCGACAGCAGTGAGCGCGCCCTCGTCGCCGCCCCTGGGGAATTCGGACACGGCCTCAATCTTCAGAAACCTCGGCGCGGCCGACGGCCGGCCGTTGCAGCGTAGCTCGATCACGGCGTTCAGTCGGGTAGAAGTTATCCACAAAAATCCCTAAGGACCGGGCTATCCACAGGTGGTTCGTGGGGTGGCGGATGTCCCGGGAATGTCGGTGGTGGTCCGTAGAGTGACCGGCATGACAGCTGAAGAACCCTCAGAATCGCATCTGGAAAGCCCGGTGGACAGCGCGGTGGACAGCACGGCGGAACCCCCGCCCGGGACCCCTCCCGACCCAGACCTCAACGCTCGACACCTCGGCCTCGTGGA
>NZ_JASJVI010000075.1:0-19435 GCF_035019865.1 Cryobacterium sp. 10I5 | reverse complement strand
CCCCGCCCCGGTTGGGGCACCCGATACCGGGTGCCCCGGGGAACTAGCTCTTCGGCCAGCTCGCCTCAATGGTGTCCGTGACCTTCTGGCTGCTGTCGCCGCTCAGCCAGGACACGATGCCCTTCCAGAACGAGTCGGTGCCGACGGCACCGGGCATCAGGTCAGAACCGTCGAAACGGAACACCGTTTTCGGGTCCTGCAGGATGGTGATGCTCTGCTTGAGCAGGTCGCTCGAGGCGTTCGCGGGGTCAAGGCCGGTGTTGGCGCTGATCACGCCGCCCTCCTTCACCCGGTTGTTCGCCCAGGTGTCACTGGACAGGTAGGTGAGCGTCGCGGTGATCGCGTCGCTCGTCTTGAAGGCTCCGACGAGCTCGCCGCCACCGGTGACCGCCTGGTCGCCGCCGGCCTTGACCGGGGGAAGGAGGAACGCGTAGACATCGCCCGTGGGGGAAACCGTCACTGCGGAGCCGTCCGCCTTCTTCCAGAAGCCCTCGTAGAACGAGGCCTGGTGGTGCAGGGAGCACTTGCCGTCGAGGATCGGGAGGCCCGCGTCGCCGAACTGAGTGGAGATGATCGACGAGACATCGCCGAGACCGCCGTTGACGTCATCCGGGTTCTTGAGGATCGCGCCGACGGAGTCGAACGCCTTCACGATGGCGGGGTCGTTGAACGGGATCTTGTGCGTGACCCACTTGTCGTAGGTGTCCGCGCCGGCCTGGCGCAGCACGTAGTCCTCGACCCAGTCCGTTCCCGGCCATCCGGTTGCGTCACCGGAACCGACACCGGCACACCACGGCTTGTGATCGCCGTCGGCCGCGATCTTCGCGGTGAGTGCGGTCAGTTCATCGAGGGTCTTCGGGATCTCGTAGCCCTTGGCCTTGAATTCCGCGGGCGAGTACCAGACGTAGCCCTTGACGCTCGCCATCAGCGGGGCGGCGTAGAAGGTGCCGTCGGCTGCGGTGCCGTAGCCCTTCCAGTCCTTCGACCACCACTTGTCGACGTTCGCCTCGACGGCGGCCGGCGCCTTCTTGAGGAAGCCGGCAGCAGCGAGCTTGTTGAAGAGGCCCGGCTGCGGGATGATGCCGATGTCGGGAGCGTTGCCACCCTCGGCGAGCACCGCGATCTGGGCCTCGAATTCCTTCGTGCCCTGGTAGGTGACCTTGATGCCCGTGCAGGACTGGAAGTCGGCCCAGGAGTTGACGAGGCGATCGGCCTCGACGTCCTGGATGGTGCCGCCGATCTTGACCTCGGGGCTGTCCTTGAACGTCCCGTAGGACGCGTAGTCGGCACAGTTGGACGACGACGAACTGGATGCGGCGATATCGCCCGTGCATCCGGTCAGGGCGAGTCCGACCACGGCCGCGGTGGCCAGTGGCAGATAGAGCCGGCGGTGCTGCTTCACGCTCATGCGTTTCTCCTCATTGAGTGATGCGGGTACGCAAGCTATGCGGTTCACGTACCGAAATGTGATGCGGGACTGTGTTGCGGGTATGTACTGCGGGAATCAAGAACTGCAATACGGGATCGTGCAGGTATCCGATTCCCCCTGCCTTCGTGGGTAAGGAACCGGTTCCACATCACAAACTACGGGAGGTGTGCGGGATTGGCAAGACAATCTTTGTCACGAAATCGCAAAGATTGGGGCGATGATCGCGCGACCACGCACACGCGGGCACTAAAAGTGTCACAGTTCAGCACTTTCTGCTGGAACCGGTTCCAGTATCGGCGACAGGAGCGCTACTCTTTCGTTACCGATCCAAAGGAGGACGAGTCGTGAGCGCAATCGCCGACGTGGCACGCCTCGCAGGGGTCGCAAAAGCCACGGCATCCCGCGCGCTCAGCGGTCGCGGTTACGTTTCGGAAGCGACCCGGCTCCGGGTCGTCGCGGCCGCGAGGGAAATCGGCTACGTCGCTTCACCGAATGCCGCGAGCCTCGTGACCGGGCGCACGAAGAACGTCGGCGTGATCATCCCGTTCATCAGCCGGTGGTTCTTCTCTGAGGTACTCGAGAGCCTGGAACAGGCCCTGCTTGCAGAGGGCTACGACATGACTCTCTACAACCTCCCGGCGGCGTCTGCCGAACGCGACAGCGTCTTCGAGTACTTCCTCGCTCGCAAGCGGTTCGACGGGGTCATCTCGGTCGGCGTCGCCCTGAGCGAGGCCGAGGTCGATCGACTTCACCGCCTCGGCAGGCCATTGATCGGCATCGGCGGGCCGATCAGGGACGTGCACACGATCGCGATCGACGATGTCGCGACAGCGCGGCTCGCGACCGAACACCTGCTCGGCCTCGGCCACGTCGACGTCGTGCACGTCGGCGGAGATCCGATCGACGAGATGGACTTCCGGGTGCACAGTCAACGCCTCAGCGGCTTCTACTCCGCAATGCGCGACGCAGGCCGCTCGACGGACCGATGCTTCTACCCCTGTGAATTCAGTATGCCCGGCGGCTACGAGGTGGGGTTGTCCGTGCTCGGCGACCCGCGGACCCGTCCGACCGCCATCTTCGCCGCGAGTGACGAAATCGCCATCGGCGTGATCGTCGCGGCGCGAGAACTCGGCATCCAGGTGCCGGCCGAGCTGTCCGTGATCGGCATCGACGGGCATCCGTACGCCGACATGTTCCGCCTCACGACCCTGGAACAGCATCCACGCAGGCAGGGGCGCCTCGCCGTGAGCGCACTCCTGACCGAGCTCGCGCGCCCGACGGACGCGGACGCGCGGCTCGAGGAGGACGGCTACCTGACGGTGCTGCCGACGAACCTCGTGATCCGGTCGAGCACGAGCGGCCCGCACCGGCCACGCCGTTAGCTGTCGCCGGCGCCGATCGCTTCTGCCTCTTCGAACTCGTCCTCCATCGCGCCGTCCGCGCGGGCGAGGTGGCGGTGGCCGATCACGAGGATCGCGCAGGCGACGAGAACGGATGCAGCCCCGGCGTAGAAGGGGACCGCCGGCCCGAAGAATTCGGCGAGCAGCGTTGCGGCAGGCGGAGCGATCGCGCCGCCGAGGAACCGCACGCCGGAGTACGCCGAGGATGCGACCGGTCGCGGCAGGTCGGTCGCCTCCATCACGGACTCGGTGAGCACGGTGTTGAGCACGCCGAGCAGCAGCCCGCCGACGATGACGCAGGTCACGACGCCCGCGGCCGAACCGATGAACAGGCCGGCGGCTGCGAGGTCGAGGGCGAGCAGGGGCAGCACGAGCCAGAGCACCCGGCTGCGGCGCATCCGCCTGGTCAGGAGCGGGGCGACCCAGACCGAGGTGACGGCGAGCGAGATGCCCCAGCCGAAGAAGACCAGGCCGAGGGTGATCGCACTGCCGAGGCCGAGCGGCACGAGCGCGAACGGCGTGTACGCGAGCAGCACGAAGAAGCCGATGTTGTAGAACAGTGCGGCGCTCGCGAGGATGCCGAGGCCCGGCCGGGCGAGGGCCCGGAACGGCGCTGACAGCCGGATCGGGGCGGGCTTCTGCGGCTCCTTCTTCAGCATGACGATGATCGCGACGAACCCGATCGCCATCAGCGCCGCGCTGCCGAAGAACGGTCCGCGCCAGCTGATACTGCCGAGCAGCCCGCCGATGAGCGGGCCGATCGCGATGCCGAGCCCGAGGGCCGCCTCGTAGAGGATGATCGCCGAGGACGTGCCTCCGGAGGCCGCGCCGACGATGGTCGCGAGCGCGGTCGAGATGAAGAGCGCGTTGCCGAGTCCCCAGCCGGCGCGGAAGCCGATGATGGTCTCGACGTTCTGGGACAGGCCCGCGGCGAGCGCGAACACGATGATGAGCGCGAGGCCGATCAGCAGGGTGCGCTTCGCGCCGATCCGGCTGGACAGCCAGCTCGTGAAGAACATCGCGATCCCGGTGATGACCAGGTAGCTCGTGAAGAGCATCTCGGTCTGGGTCGGGCTCGCGGCGAGGTCGCGGGCGATCGCAGGCAGGATCGGGTCGACGAGGCCGATGCCCATGAACGCGATCACGCACGCGAAGGCGACGGCCCAGACCGCGGTCGGCTGGTGCAGGATGCTGCCGCCGCCTTCCGGGCGCCCGTGTACGTCGGTCGCGGCGGGGGTTCCGTGTTCTGTCAGTGCGGTAACGCGGCTCATGCGCGAGCTCCGGCCGGAGTCCCGGCCGTGGGTGAAGCCGCACCTGCCGGCACCCGCTCGGCAGGCACTTCACTGCCGTCGAGGCGTTCGCGGAGGATGTCGACGGCGTTGCGGATCGTGGCGAGGTCGGCATCCGCCAGCCCGTCGAACATCGGCAGGAGGGCTTCGGCGAGTTCGCTGCGCCAGGCGGAGAGCGCCGCGTCCCCCGCGGGGGTGATCACGGTGCTCGTGACGCGGGCGTCGAGTGGGTCGGCGAGGCGTGCGGCCCAGCCGCGCTCGACGAGGTGTGCGACGAGCTTGGTCGCGGTCGGCTGCGAAATGCGGCTGCGGGCGGCGACCTCGCCGAGACGGATCGGACCGAGCTGGCGGAGCACGCTCAGGGTGCGCCAGACCGCTGGCGACTCCCGGCCGTCCGCGGCATGGGCGGCGACCCGGGCGAGCCGGTGGTTCACGGTGATCAGGTCACCGAGGAGTGCGGGAAGGTCAGAAGGCATTCCCCCACTGTACATAGCTTGGCTATCTATGTCCATAGCCCGGCTATGGACATCCGCTCGAGCGGCCCGGATTGGGTCGAGTCGAACAGTCGGGTCAAACAGCAGAGGGCGCCGCATCCAGTGGATGCGACGCCCTCGGCGTGTTGCGAATCGATCGGCTGACGCCTGTCGACCTCGAGTGAACCCCCTGGGGGCCCGACTACTTGAGGGTGACGGTGGCGCCGGCGGCCTCGAGGGAAGCCTTGCCCTTTTCGGCAGCTTCCTTCGTGACGCCCTCGAGGACGGCCTTCGGCGCGCCATCGACAACGGCCTTGGCCTCGCCGAGGCCCAGGCTGGTGAGCTCGCGCACAACCTTGATGACCTGGATCTTCTTGTCGCCAACGGACTCGAGGATAACGTCGAAGGCGCTCTGCTCTTCGACCTCTTCAACGGCGGCGGCGGGGCCAGCGGCACCGGCGACGGCGACGGGGGCTGCTGCGGTGACCTCGAAGGTCTCCTCGAACGCCTTGACGAACTCGGAAAGCTCGATGAGGGTCAGGCCCTTGAACTGTTCGAGCAATTCTTCGGTGGAAAGCTTTGCCATGATTATTCTCCCTATAGTTTCTTAGTTACTCACCGCTAGCAGGCCTATGCCTGGTTCGCGGACTCCTGCTTCTCACGCAGTGCTTCGATGGTGCGAACAGCCTTCGAAAGCGGTGCGTTGAACAGATATGCGGCTCCGAACAGCGAGGCCTTGAACGCGCCGGCCAGCTTGGCCAGCAGCACTTCACGGGACTCGAGGTCGGCGAGCTTGCCTACCTCTTCGGCAGTGAGCGGGCTACCGTCGAAGTAACCACCCTTCACTACCAGGAGAGGGTTTGCCTTGGTAAAGGCACGCAGGGTCTTCGCGACGGCGACGGGGTCTCCGTGCACGAAGGCGATGGCGGACGGGCCGGCAAGTTCGTCGTCAAACGACGTGATGCCGGCGTTGTTGGCCGCAATCTTGGTGAGCGTGTTCTTTACCACGGCGTACGTGGCGTCCGCACTGATGGAAACGCGCAGCGTCTTGAGCTGCGCAACAGTGAGACCGCGGTACTCGGTGAGCAGAACGGCGGTCGAGCTCTGGAATTTCTCCGTCAGCTCGGCGACCGTTGCTTCCTTGTTCGCCATGGCGCTCCTCTTGGTTTCATGTGCCGGTAGCCCGGGGCGCAGACATGAAAAAAGCCCCAGCGCAAGCGCCGGAGCTGAGCAGTCCTTGCGAACTGAAACTGAACTTCGATTCCTGCGCGGGCTGTTCACATGAGTGAACCTTCGGTCACCATCCATTACTGGGCAGCGACAACCGGCGGTCTTTGGCTTCGTTCACTGTAACGGATGCCGCGGGTCGGCGCAAATCGCGGCATCCGCCCGCCGTCAGCGAGCGAAACGGCACAGGTAGTTGACCTGAGTCCACTATCGAGATATAGTTGACGCTTGTCAATTACACCGCCCAGGAGTTTCATGTCTCGCGTTTCATCCGTTCGTACCGCTCCACCGCAGCACCCTCAGAACCGGCAGGCCCTCCCCCATCGCGACTCGGACGCGCCGATGTCGAAGCGTCAGGTGCTCGAGGCCCTCTCCGGCCTGCTGATGGGCATGTTCGTCTCGATCCTCGCCGGCACCGTCGTCAGCACCTCGCTGCCGCTCATCCTCTCCGACCTGCACGGCGACCAGTCCGCATATACCTGGGTCGTCACGGCCACCCTGCTCGCGACGACCGTGAGCACGCCGATCTGGGGCAAGTTCGCCGACCTCTTCGACCGCAAGCTGCTCATCCAGCTCTCCCTCGTGGTGTTCGTGCTCGGTTCCGCACTCGCCGGCTTCTCCCAGAACACCGGCACCCTGATCAGCTTCCGGGTGCTCCAGGGCCTCGGCGCCGGCGGCCTCGCCGCGCTCAGCCAGATCATCATGGCCGACATCATCAGCCCCCGCGACCGTGGACGGTACGCCGGCCTCTTCGGCGCGGTCCTCGCCCTCGGCACCGTGGGCGGCCCGCTGCTCGGCGGTGTCGTCACGGACGCCTTCGGCTGGCGCTGGAACTTCTTCATCGCCCTGCCCGTCGCGATCCTCGCGATCATCCTGCTGCAGCGCACCCTGCACCTCCCGGCCAGGGTCAAGCGGGTCGTCAAGATCGACTACCTCGGGGCGATCCTGATCACGGCGGGCATGTCGCTCCTGATGATCTGGGTGACCATCGCCGGCACCCAGTTCGAGTGGGCATCCGCACCCTCGTTCCTGATGGTCGGTGGAGCTGTCGTCCTGCTCGTCGCCGCGGTGTTCGTGGAGTTCAAGGTCAGCGAGCCGATCATCCCGCTCACCCTGTTCAAGAACCGCACCTTCACCCTCGCGGTGATCGCGAGCATCTCGGTCGGCGTGTCGATGTTCGGCACCTCCGTCTTCCTCAGCCAGTACATGCAGCTCGCCCGGGGAGCCACTCCGACCCAGTCCGGCCTGCTGACCATCCCGATGATGGGCGGCTACCTGATCTGCTCGGTCACCTTCGGAACCCTGATCAGCCGCACCGGCAAGTGGAAGGCGATCATGGTCTCCGGCGGAGCGCTCGTGGTCGTCGGCCTGCTGCTGCTCGGTACCCTCGATTACCAGACCAACCTCGTGCTCGTCGGCGTCTACATGTTCGTGCTCGGCTCCGGCCTCGGCATGCTGATGCAGAACCTCGTGCTCGTCGTGCAGAACTCGATCGAGGTCAGGCACCTCGGAGTCGCCACGAGCAGCGTCACCTTCTTCCGCAGCCTCGGAGGCACCATCGGCGTCTCGGTGCTCGGCTCCGTGCTCGGCTCAGCGGTCGCGCAGCACATCACCGACGGCGTGGTCGCACTGAGTCCCGCCGACAAGATGGCCGCGGCGAGCGCCCTCGGCTCCGGCACCATCCCGCGCGTCGCCGACCTCCCGGCCGCCGTGCGCACCCTCGTCGAATCCGCCTACGGGTCCGGCGTCGGCACGGTCTTCCTGATCGGCGTCCCGCTCGCCGTGATCACCCTCGTGATGGTCACCCTGCTTCCGAACGCGTCCCTCGGGCGGAAGACGGGCATCGCCAGGGCCCGCGAGGGTGCCGGGGCCGCCACCACTGCCGGGCACACCGGCGTGAGCGCAGCCGAGCGCGCCGCCGACCGCGAAACCGAGGTCGAGGAGATGGAAGACATCATGATCGAGGTGAGCGCGGCATCCGCCGGTCTCGCCCCCGCCGGTCTCAACAACCCGACCGGGGTGATTCACCTGCCGAGGGACGACCGGCCCGGCGCGCGCAGAGTCAGTAGTCTGTGACCATGGTTCACGGGACTCCTGACCTGTCCCCGCGCACTGCGCCGGACAGGGCCGGGAATGACACACGGGACGACACGCCCGACGGCGCCCCGAGCGCTGAGTCGGCATCGGCGATCGCCGAGGTCGAAGAGCAGCTGAGTGTGCTCGCCGGGCTGATCCGGGCGAGCATGCGGGATGCCGCGCTCTTCATCGACCCGTCGCTGCAGCCGTTCTCGTTCAAGCTCCTGCGCCACATCGAGCGCTACGGGCCGACGCACTCGAGCGCCGTCGCCGCGGCGCTCTACGTGGACAAGAGCGTGATCAGCCGCCAGGCGAAGCAGCTCTGCGAGCTCGGTCTCGTGCGCACAGAGCTCGACCCGGCCGACGGCCGCGCCCGGTTCCTGGCCGTGACCGACCTGGCCCGGGCCAAGCTCGACGCGGTGCGGA
The DNA here is from genome assembly GCF_035019865.1 of Cryobacterium sp. 10I5. NCBI lineage: Bacteria > Bacillati > Actinomycetota > Actinomycetes > Micrococcales > Microbacteriaceae > Cryobacterium > Cryobacterium sp. 10I5. The sequence continues at coordinate 11,115 of NZ_JASJVI010000075.1, read as the reverse complement.
ACGGCGAGACCGCGATCGTGCACCGGCGTCTGAGCGACTGGCCGACGGACGATCTGCACCAGCTCGCCGCGCTTCTCGCCCAGCTCAACACTCCCTAGCCCGCGCTGCCCCGCGGCCGACTCGCGCCAACTGTGGCCGTTCCGGACAACTGTGGCCGGCCTCCCGGCAACAGTTGTCCGTTGCGGTAACAGTTGCCGGGCGGGCGGTGCAGGCGAGCGGATGCCGCCGTTCAGGCGAGCGGGAGCGACACCCGGAACTCGGTGCGGCCGGGCCGGCTCGACACCGACACCTCGCCCTGGTGCGCGGTCACGACCGCCTGGACGATGGCGAGGCCGAGTCCGGTGCTGCCGGTCCCGCGGAACCGGGAGCTGTCGCCGCGGGCAAAACGCTCGAACAGGGTCGTCTGGAGATTCGCCGGGATGCCGGGGCCGTCATCCGTCACGGTCACGATCGCACGCCCGTCCTGCTCGGACAGCGCGACCTCGACGGTCGTCTCCGGCGGGGTGTGGATGCGCGCGTTCGCGAGCAGGTTGGTGAAGACCTGGTGCAACCGGGGTGTGTCGCCGATGGCCTGGATCGGCTCGTCGGGAAGTTCGAGGTTGAGCACCCGGTCGCGGCCGGCCGCGTGCGCATCGCTCACGACGTCGACGAGGAGGCTCGTCAGGTCGACGGTGCCGTGTTCGAGTTCGCGGCCCTCGTCGAGGCGGGCGAGCAGCAACAGGTCCTCGACGAGCCCGGTCATCCGCACGGACTCGGACTCGATCCGGCTGAGGGCGTGCAGGGCGTCCGGCGGCAACTCCTGGCCGGAGCGCCGAGTGAGCTCGGAGTAACCCCGGATCGAGGCGAGGGGCGTACGGAGCTCGTGACTCGCATCCGCGACGAACTGCCGCACCTTGTTCTCGCTCGCCTGGCGGGTCTCGAGGGCGAGGTCGACGTGGTCGAGCATGCGGTTGAGGGCGGAGCCGACCTGGCCGACCTCTGTGCGGGGGTCGGTGTCCGCGGCGGGAACCCGGTCGACGAGGCTGACCTCGCCGCGGTCGAGCGGGAGCTCGGAGACGCGCGCGGCCGTAGCCGTGACGCGCTGCAGCGGGCGCAGGGCGAGGCGCACGATCCACATCGCGAGGATCGCGACGACGATGATGCCGACGAGGGAGACCACGCCGATGATCATGGCGAGTTGCGTCGCGGTGCCGTCGACCGTGCTGAGCGGGAGGCCGATGATCGAGAGGGTGCCGGTGCGGCTTGAGCTTGCCAGGATTCGGTAGTTACCGACCTCGCCGCCGAGATCGACGGTGACGGGCTGCGCATTTTTGGTCTGGCTTGCGAGGATGTCGGCCTTCTGCACGAGGAGGTCGACCTGGTGGGCCGTCAGTGCCACGATCGTGCCGGTGTCGTCGGTGTAGCCGGCGGTGAGCGTGGAGTCGTAGAAGACGAGGGCGAGGGTACCGGGCTGGCCGGGGCCGTTGAGGATGATGCTCGCGGAGGGCACGAACACCGGCAGCGTGGTGCCGAGGTCGTTGTCGCGGCGGCCCTCGAGGATCGCGTGCGACCGTTCGGCGGCGGAGCTCACCTGTTGGTCGAGGCCCGCGAGAAGGTTGGCGCGCAGCACCGTGACGCTCACGACGCCGATCGAGATGCTCACCAGGGCGAGCAGCCCGACGACGGCGAGTACAAGCCGGCGGCAGAGGGTCCAGGGGGCGCGTCCGGGTCGCAGCCAGAGCGGGCGGCGGAGCCACGGCGGTCGACGTGACGGATGCTGCGTGCCGGGTCGTGCAGCCGAGCCGGCCGGGTCGAACGGGTCAGTCCGGTCGGGCACGTCAACCGCATCAGCCGGGTGGGTCGGGTCAACCGCGTCCGTCGGGTCGAGCGCATCCGGCCGGTTGGTCGGCGTCATCACGCGGTTTTCAGCATGTACCCCGCACCGCGCACGGTGTGGATCATCGGCTCGCGTCCCGCATCGATCTTCTTCCGCAGGTACGAGATGTAGATCTCGACGACGGAGGACTTGCCGCCGAAGTCATAACTCCAGACCCGGTCGAGGATCTGGGCCTTGCTCAGCACGCGGCGGGGGTTGCGCATCAGGAACCGGAGCAGTTCGAATTCGGTCGCGGTGAGCTCGATGGCGTCCCCGGCCCGGGAGACCTCGTAGCTGTCCTCGTCGAGGGTGAGGTCGCCGACGGAGATGCGCGGGTCGACGGAGTCGGACACGGCCAGGGTCGAGCGGCGGATCAGGCCGCGCAGGCGGGCGACGACTTCTTCGAGGCTGAACGGCTTGGTGACGTAGTCGTCGCCGCCCGCGGTGAGGCCGGCGATGCGGTCGTCGAGGGAGTCCTTTGCGGTCAGGAAGAGCACGGGGGTTTCATAGCCGTCGGCCCGCACGCGCTGGAGTACCTGCAGGCCGTCGATGTCGGGCAGCATGATGTCGAGCACGATCGCGTCCGGACGGAACTCGCGGGCGATGGTCAGCGCCTGGCGTCCCTCCCCGGCGGTGCGCACCTCCCAGCCCTCATACCGAAGGGCCATCGAGAGCAGATCCGTGAGCGTGGGTTCGTCGTCGACGACGAGCACTCGGATAGGACTTCCGTCGGCCTTGTGGAGACGCGGTCCGCGGGTCGAGTGGTCAGTTTCACGTGTGCTCATACTTACTCAGTATCGCGAGCTTTCTATGAAAAGCCTATGCGAGGCCCTTGGCCTTCCTGTGAATGGGGTTCACGCCCGCTCCGCCCCGGCCCGCGCGCCAGCCCCGCGCCCGTTCCGAGGCTGGCACAATGGGGAGCGTGACCGATACCCTGCTCCCGCTCTTCGAGTCGGCAGAGTCACCCACACTCTTCTCTGCAGCCGCTACCGCCGCATCCGCTGCTGCCGCGATCGCCGTTCGCGCGCCGACGATCGCTCCGCACCTGTTGCGCATCGTCGCTGATTCCACGGACTGGGCGGCCTGGATGCGCGCCCGCAACCAGGGCATCACGGCAACGGATGTCGCCAAACTCGCGACGCCGAAGTCGGTGCAGAACGCGGCCAACGACAAGATGAACGGCAGCAGCTTCGGCGGGAACACCTACACCGACCACGGCCGCGCCCGTGAGCCCGTGATCGCGGCCTGGGTGCTCGAGAACTACGGGATCGAGCCGAGCACGACCCTGTTCCATGCCGCCGGTCATCGCCGCCACCTCGCGACACCCGACGGCGTGGGGACGAATGCCCGGACGCTCGAACTCTCGGAAATCAAGACGACGAACAAAGCGTGGCGCAGCATCCCGCGCTCCTATATGCGGCAGGTCTGGTGGCAGCAGTACGTGCTCGGCGCCGACCGGACGCTGCTGGTCTGGGAACAGCACCGGGACTTCGTGCCGATCCGGTCGCAGCCGGAGTGCCGCTGGATCGAACGCGACGAGGACCAGATCGCGATCCTGGTCGGCTACGCGAACCAGCTGATCGACGTGCTCAACGCGATGGCGACTCGGGCGCAGCAGGCTCGGGCGTAGCCGCGTTCCTCGCGGCCTCGGCGGCCCTGGCCCGGCGGCGCTTGCGCAGCGCGGACACGGCGCCGCTCGCGAACATGTACCCCATGTAGGCGAACAGCAGCCCGGCGATGATGGGCACGATCCAGCTGCGATTCTGACCGTTGACGGCGTTGTTCACCCAGCCGACCCACGGCACGGAGTACCAGAGGCGTCCCTGGATCTGCACCGGGAGCACCTGGTCGGCGTCGGCGACGCTGTTGTTGTCTCCCTTGAAAGTGAAGGTGCGCCCGCCCGCGGAGCTCGAGCTGATCGCGGTGACGCGGTGGGTGATCACGCCCGGCTGCCCCGAGCGGATCTGGTAGGTCACGACGTCGCCGATGCGGATCTCGTCCGGGGTCACGGGGCGCACGATGATGAGCGTCCCCGGCGGCAGATCGGGTTCCATCGAGCTGGTCAGCACGGTGAGCGGGGTCGACCCCGTGACCTTGGGCACCACGATCAGCAGCAGCGCCAGGGCGACCACGAGGAGCAGAATTGCTCCGCTGACCGCGAGGCCGAGGTAGTGCAGCAGGCTCTTCTCTTGCGGGTCGACGGGTGCCGGGGTGTCATTCACGGCCACGCCGGGCACGGATGCGACGGCTGTGGATACTTCGGGTGCCGGCGCGTGTTCCGGCGCCGGCTGAAGCTGGGTGCTGGTCATTCGGGGTCCTCCTCGCGGCGGCGGCGTCGGGCAAGCAGCAGGAAGATCCCAACCCCGAGCAGCAGCCCACCGACGATCAACACGGGTGCTGGAGGTTCGACACCGGTGTGGGCAAGGATACCGATGCCCGCGACTGTGGACGACGCTGTCGGGGTCGTCGTTGAATTCGTCGGCGTCGTCGGAGTGCCCGGAAGCACCGGGACGACCGTTCCCGGGTCATCGCACGGGGACGCCGCGAACGGGCCGGCGACGGCATCCCGCATCGCCACGAGCAACCCGAGACGGGCGCTCGCTCCCTGGTCGACGGTGCCCGGGACATCCGCCATGGTGAACGTGACGATGAGTTTCATCGTGCCGCCTGCCGCGATCGGCTGGGAGGGCACGACGATCCCGCAGCTGTCGACCCTGCGGAGGGTGCGGGTGAGGGTGTCGCCTGTGCCGGAGTTCCAGGCGGACAGGGTGACGTCGTCTGCGTATCCGCCGGCCGGCAGCACCACGTCATGCGTGCTCACCCGGACCTCGGCCGGGGCCGCCGTCGGGTTGCGCACCCACAGGGCGGCCTGCGTCGAGCCGCGCGGGATGAGCAGACCGAGGCCGTCGAAAAGGCCTGCGGTGAGTGTCGTCGCGAACGTCACGCCGTCGGTGCTGAGGAGCAGCTCGACGGGAGCGGTCGCGGTCGGTGTTGGTGGTGTCGTGACCGCGCTGGCCGGAGTTGCGACGCCGGCGACTGCAAGAATGGCCGCGGCGATGGCAACGGCGAGCGACACGCCGACGGATGCCGTAAGTCGGCGCGGCGCGAACGGTCTCGCCGCCCGGAACAATTGCTCACTCATCGTCAACCGACGTTCGTGAACGTGAAGGTCTGACTGGCAAGCCCCGCGACGCAGGCTTTGACCACCAGCTGGATGTTGGTGCCTGTCGACCTGGTTCCGGCGGTGTCCAGGCAGCTTGTGCTCGAGTTCCTGGGACGGATGGTGAAGGTTCCGCTGTCCGGTTGGACCGCGACGACCGACCAATCCTGGGTGCGCGATGTAGTCGAGGTGCTGATGATTGCCTTGTTCGCCGTCGTGAAATCCCACACTGAGCCGGGTGCGTACTCGGCGATGACCGTGTAGTAGCCATTGGTCTGGAGTGTGAACTTCCACGCCTGGTTGGTGAACAGGGTCGCCTTGCAGCCGTAGGAGATCAGCGCTGTTCCGTCCGCAGTAGTGAAGTTCTCGCCGTCGATGCAGATCTCGCTTCCGGCGGATTTGACCTTGTACCATGCCACAGGGTTGATTCCCAGGGTGGTGACAGCGGTGGAGGCGGAGGCGGGTGACGCGTCCCCGGCCGCGTCGAAGGCCTTGACCGTGTACGTGTACTTCGTGGCGATGTTGAGTCCCGTGTCGGTATAGGTGGTCGCGGGCGACGTCGTCGTGCCGATGTAGGTTCCGTTGCGAAAGACCTGGTAGGTCGAGATGGCCACGGCGTCGGTCGACGGAGTCCAGGTCAGCGTCGTGCCGTGATCGGTGGTTGCGGAGGCGACCGGCGCCCCCGGCGTGAGGGTGTTCGCAACCGTCTGTGTCGCGGAAAGGGAGGTACTCGCGGAAATCCAGGTGCCGATGTTCGAGGCGAGCGTCACCTTGGGTGCCGCCACGATGCCGACGAGGGCGAAGCGTTGCGCTTGCGTGATCGTGCTGCTCACGCAGTAGTAGACCGCGGCCCCAACGGCGACCGCAGTCGCACCGATTCCAGTGAGGACCACGGTCGAGGCCCAATTCTGGGCAGCGGTTCCGGACGCAGCGGCCGCCGCAGTGCACGCCCCCGGCGAAGCGACGAGCACGGCACGCAGATCGATACCCGTCGCGAGGTCGGTCGAAGGCGCACTGAGAGTGAGGGTGTACGGCGCAGGAACGGACCCTGTGTTCGTCAGCGTCACGACGCTCGTCGTCGACAACGCGCTTGACGAGTACGTGAACGTGCCGGGAGTGAAACCAGACTGCGTGATGCCGAGGGTTCCGGCGCTCACGGAGGCCGATATCGGAACGCCGGGTGCCGTCCAGGTCGCCTGGGCGACGGTCGTGCCCGCGAGCGTAAGGAACAGGGCGAACGCGAGCGTGAGCATCCGTTTGGGCGGGCGGATGCCTCGACGCGGGAGCGCAGTCACGGTCACGCCTGGATTCCGTCGATGACGATACCGAAGTTTGTCGCGGTGAGGCCTTGCGCCTTGCTGGGCGCATCGAGCGCCAGCGCGACCGAGAGGCAGAGGACGGCGGACCCGCCGACCGGGAGCGTCGTGCCGAGACTGGCGGCGGTCGGTGTGGCGTTGAGGACTGTGCTCCAGGTCGGCACTGACCCGGCGGTGCAGACCGCCGCGCTCGCGACGACGGCGAGCCCGATTGTCAGCGAGGGAGTCAGGTCGGTGATTGCTGCCGCGTTGGTCGGTGGCGTGAGTGACACGATCCGAAGGGCGAGGGGGACATTTCCCGTATTGGTGACGGTCGCGGCTCCGTACACCGTCAGTCCGGGCGACATCCCGGCCGTGGAGAGGGTGACGGGGGAAGCGGTCAGAGTCGCGGTGCCCGACTGGAGGGTTCCCGCGGCGATCGGCGCCTTGGAATTGAGGAAGGCGTACGATCCTCCGGTACCGAGAACGGCCAGGCAGCTGGCGGAGACAAGAGTCACGATCGCGAGGGCCATGGATCGAACGGACACGGCCTTGCGGAGGCGAGAGATGCATCTGCTCGCGGTCCGGGCGGCCCAGGCGTGGCTTTGGGAGCGAGTCTTCATGCGGACTCCCTCAATTCGCGATAAAGGTCAGGATTCAAGAAGAATTCCGGCGTGCCGACCCGCAGGTCGGCACGCCGGCCTGATGCTAGTTCTGGGTGAGCAGAACGGCGAGGTTGCTCAGGTTGACGGAGCCGACCTTGGCGCCGTTCTCGGCTGCTGCGGCACCGTTGGGGAACTTGAGTGTGACGACCACGGAGACGGTCACTGCGGTGGCACTCGGCGCGATGCTGTACACGCCGGGGATGACGACGTTGCTCGAGTCCAGCGCCGGGTTGACACCCGTACCAGTCGCCGTGATGGCGGCTCCCGATGCCAGGAAACCGGCCAATGCCACGTCAGCCGGCGTCGAACCGGACGACGCGACGATGGTGGTCGGGTCGAGGGCGAGGCTGGCCTTGAGGTTGTCGCCGGTGGCGGTAACGGTCATGTTCTTTGTGTAGGTGAGGGTGTCGCCCGGAACAGTGCGGAAGTTGGCGATCGTCCCGATGATCGGGCTGCTGGCAAGCGGCCCATTCCTCCACACGCCCGCCGTGGTGGGTGCCGGGTCGGTCACGGTCAGGGTGCCGGCCTTGATGGCGCCGGCGGATCCGACGATGGCCGAGTTGTTCCACGACGCGAAGGTACCCGCACCACCGAGGAGGAGGGCTACGCCGACCGCGCCAGCGATGGAGCCTTTGAGAAGCTTGTTCATGATGGATCCTTTTCGACGCCACGGAGGGCATCAGGGTAAGTGCAGGCCGAGATTCGGCCGACCAATGTGAGCAGGACAGTTCGTTCGTTGCCCGGGTGGGAAGGATCGCGCCGCTTCGGGTGCGGCGCGGATTCCAACACGGGCAACGGGTCGCCGAATACAGGCCAAAGCCACGCCAGTCACCCGGTGGAGCTCGACTCGAACGGTCCCCCTAAATGAGGACCTCGGTCCCCCTTTATGTGGACAGACTACGACGGCATGGCACGCCAAATCCACACCTCCAAGCCCCCAAGGTGAGGCACATCCGCTGTTTTCGCACCCCCAGATGGAGTCACATCGCTAACCGAATCCGGCCGGTTGCCGACGGTTTCTGCTGCTGTCCACCCGGTGTCCACCGGGAGACAATGGACTCATGGGAAATGCAACGAACGTGCCCCCGACCATGCGCGCCCTCGTGATCGACCGCACCGGCGCGGCCGAGGAGTTACACCTGGACACCGTGCCGACGCCGATTCCCGTGCTCGACGAGCTGATCGTGCGGGTCGTCGCCGCGGGGGTGAACCCGATCGACGCGAAGACCCGGGCCGGCTCGGGTGTGGCCGCAGCGATCCCGGCATTCCCCGCCGTGCTCGGCTACGACTTCAGCGGGATCGTGGTCAGCTCGCCATACGAGGCCTTTCCTCTGCAGCCCGGCGACGAGGTCTACGGCATGACGCGCTTCCCGCGCACGACCGGCAGCTACGCCGAGTACATCGCCGTCTCGAGCATGAGCGTCGCCCTCAAACCCTCCACCCTCAGCCACATCGAAGCGGCCGCCGTGCCCGTCGCGGCCCTGACCGCGTGGGAGATGGTCGTTGAGATCGCCGAGGTCACACCGGGCGAGCGGATGCTGATCCACGCCGGCAGCGGCGGCGTCGGCCACTTCGCGGTGCAGATCGCCAAGGCCTTCGGCGCCTACGTGATCACGACGGGTTCGCCCCGCAACGCCGAATTCCTGCGCCAGCTCGGCGCCGACGAGGTCATCGATTACACGAGCATCCGCTTCGATGAGGTGCTCGCGGATGTCGACTCGGTGATCGACCTGATCGGCAATGTGCACGACGACACCGGCACGCGGTCGCTCCGCATCCTCCGGCCCGACGGGGTGCTCGTGAATGCGCCGAGCGGCAGCTGGCCGACCCTGCAAGCCGACGCGGAGGCGGCCGGCGTGCGGGCCACCGGATTCAAGGTGGCCGCAGACGCGGACGCCCTGGACTGGATCACGAAGATGATCGACGACGGTGCGGTGCGCCCCCACATCGACCACGTCTTCGAACTCGCGGAAGGCCCGGCCGCCCACCGACTGATCGAAGAGGGCCACACCCGCGGGAAGATCGTGCTCCGCATCTCCGACGTCGGAGTCTCGGGAACGGGCGCGTGAGCCAAGCCTTGGGCACCGGACCCACGATCGTCTGGTTCCGAGACGACCTCCGGCTCGCAGACAACCCGGCGCTGCACGCGGCCGTCGAACGCGGGCTCCCGATTGTCGCGATCTACGTCCTCGACGAAGAATCCCCGGGCGTGCGGTCGCTCGGCGGGGCGTCTCGCTGGTGGCTGCATGGCAGCCTCCGCACGCTTGGCGAGTCCCTCAAGGCGCTCGGCGGGAACCTGCTGCTGCGACGCGGACCGGCGGAAGACGTCATCGGCGCGCTCGCGGCATCCGCCGGGGCCGGTGCCGTGTTCTGGAACCGCCGCTATGGTGCCGCGGAGCGGGACGTCGACACCGCGATCAAGACCGGGCTGCACGCGGAGGGCGTCGAGGCACGGAGCTTCGCCGGCTCGCTGCTCTTCGAGCCGTGGACGATCCGCACCGGCCAGGGCAACCCGTACTCGGTATTCACACCGTTCTGGCGCGCCTGCGTCGCCGGGCCTCCCCCGCGCGAGCCGTACCCGGCGCCGGAATCGATCGACGGCTGGTCGGGAGCGCTGCCCTCTGACCGGCTCGAGGACTGGGGGCTCCTGCCCACCCACCCGGACTGGGCCGCCGGCCTCCGCGCCGCGTGGCAGCCGGGTGAGGCCTTTGCCGCCGAGGCGCTCGACACATTTCTGCGCGAGTCGCTTGCGCGCTACGCAAACGAACGGGATGCCCCCGCCCAGGCCGTGACGAGCCGCCTGTCGCCGCGGCTCCGCTGGGGCGAGGTGAGCCCGTTCCAGGTCTGGCACGCCACCCAGCGCGTGCTTCGCGGGGCGGATGCCGCCACCGCGTCGAGCGCGCAGCGATTCCTCACCGAGCTCGGCTGGCGCGAGTTCAGCTATCACGTGCTCTTCCACGCGCCCGAACTCGCGACGGAGAATCTCAAACGTGAGTTCGACCGATTCCCGTGGCCGCCGCTCGACGACCGCGTGCTCGAGGCGTGGCAAAGGGGCCGTACCGGCATCCCGCTCGTCGACGCCGGGATGCGCGAGCTCTGGCGGACGGGGAGTATGCACAATCGGGTACGCATGGTCGCCGCTTCATTCCTCACCAAGAATTTACTGATCGACTGGCGGGTGGGCGAGCAGTGGTTCTGGGACACCCTCGTCGACGCCGACGGTGCGAGCAACCCGTTCGGCTGGCAGTGGGTTGCCGGCTCGGGTGCGGACGCGGCCCCCTATTTCCGGGTGTTCAACCCCGAGCTGCAGGCGGCACGGTTCGATCCGCACGGCGAATACATCCGCGAGTACGTTCCCGAGATCGGCACGGATGCGTATCCCGCGCCGCTCGTCGACCTCGGCGAGACCCGGCGTGCGGCTCTCGCCGCCTATGAGTCCGTCAAGGCAGCGAAGGCCCCGGCCCCGGTTCCCCTGCCCTGAGCCTCGACGAGATCCGTGAGGTGTCGCATATCGATGTTCCCGGGCACAACGAACCTCGATGTGCGACACCTCACGGGAGTTCAGGGACTCGCGACTTCCGGTCAGAGGGTGCGCTCGAGCACGAAGTCGTCCTCGTACCGGTCCCCGACCAGGAAGTGCTTGGTGCCGACCCGCGCGAAGCCGTGCTTCTCGTAGAAGCGAATGGCCCGGGCGTTCTCCTGGTTCACCCCGAGCCAGGCGCCGCGCGCTTCGCGGGCCCGCGCTGCGTCGAGCGTTGCCGTCATGAGAGACGAGGCCACTCCGCGCCCATGGCTCTCGGCGCGCAGGTAGCACTTGCTGAGCTCGACGGTCGGGCGGATGCTGATAGCCGCGAGCACGTCCGGATCGGCCGGTTCGCCGAAGATCACCATGGTGTAGCCGAGCGAAAGCCCGGTGTCCGGGTCTTCGGCGAGGAACAGCATCCGCTGGGGGTCGGCGAGGTAGGTGTCGAAGTTCGCCTCGGCCAGGACGTCACGAAGGAACGCGGCGATCGCCTCCGCTGTCGTGTGCGGAGGGCACGCGAGCGCGAAGGTCGCAGCAGCCAGTTCGGCGAGCACCCCGGCATCGGCGGCAGCCGCCGTTCGTATCTCAATCACCACCCCACCCTACCGACCCCGAAC
>NZ_JASJVI010000074.1:0-19572 GCF_035019865.1 Cryobacterium sp. 10I5 | reverse complement strand
ACGGCACACTAGAACCACACGAGAGTGGCCCTGTTTTCAGTTGGCAGAAGTGGCCCTATTTTCGGTTGGCGTTAACATACGCCCGGGCCATTGACAAGTGGCCAAGTCAGATGCGACAGATTTGACAGTTCTTAGTGAAATCGGTGGCCAACTCCTTGCGAAAGTGGCCAACTAAATCGCGAAACGACACCTGGATCGGAAGTAGGACGGCGGAAGGCCGGGAGCGCACTGCGCCCCCGGCCTTCCGTGTTCGTTCCGGCAGGTTCTAGTGGCCGGACGTCGCGTCCCCGTGGGCTGACGCGTCGTCGCTCGTGTCGTGGGCGGCTGTGTCCCCGTCGGTCAGGTGCTCGGTGATCTTCTGGATCTCCGGGCCGTAGGTTCCGGCGCCGGCGTCGGTCGCGATCTGCTGCGCCGCCGCATCCCGCTGGTCGGCTGGGAGGGCCGTGAGCGCCGTCAGGGCGCTCTGGAGCGGGGCCGGGAGCTTGTCGAAGAGGGCCGGGTTGTCGGCGAGGCTCGAGGCGAGCTTGATGACAGCGGCTCCGCCCCCGGAGTCGGTTCCGGTGCCGCCGGGCGCTGCAGTGTCCGTGCCGCCCGTCGTGCCGGTCGTTCCGGTGGTGCCCGTCGTCCCGGTGTCGAGGCTGCCCTCGAGTGCGGCGTGCAGGGCGGCGCGCAGCGGATGCTCCGGGTCGGCCTGGATCGCACCGGCGAGCGCCTGCGCCTGCTCGCCGTAGTCGCCGGCGAGAGCCGAGGTGGCGATGAATTCGGCGGCGGCGGTGCGGTCCCCGTCCGAGGCCTGGGTGAGGGTGGTCAGGTCGGCCTGCAGATTGGCCGGCAGGCTCGCGAAGAGCTCGGCGTGATCGGAGATCGTCGCGGCGACCTTCTGGGCCTTCTCGCCGAAGTCCTGTCCGTGCGAGACGTCGCCGCGCAGCTCGTGCGCGACAGAGCCGAAGAACGAGGCGCCCGGGGTGGCGGGGGCAGATGCCGACGGGGTCGACGGGGTGCCCGGTTCGGCGGTGCCACCCAGCGGGGCTGCTGTTGCTCCCTGCATTCCGGTGCCGAGCAGGGCGCCCGCGGCGAGCACGGACGCGGCGCCGATCGTGAGGCGCTTCTTTCGAGAGGTGGCGGTAGCCGAGGAGTTCTTGTTCTGGGTCACAGTTGTTCCTTTCGATTGCGTGCGGCCGATGGTGGGCGCAATCCCGGGAGAACCCCGGATGGCGAACCGATGCCGGCTGCACGTGGCGAGTCTAGGCAGCCCGGTCGCCCCGACCCTCCGTGTCTGCTGGGTGCCGGACCGGGGAGACGGTTGAGTGTCGCCACGACTTCCCGCGCGATGTCGGCAGTCGGCCGGCAGGCATTCACGGCCTGGTTGTCGCCCTCACCGGGCGTTTCCGAGGCTGGTCCACGCCTCCGCCTCTCCGGGAATGGCCGCGCCGGAGCTGAGCGCGGCAGTGCGGGGATTACGCTCTCGGCTGAGTCGGCGGCGTCGGCGTGGCCCCGTTTTGGGGACTGGTAGAGAACGTGAGAATGTGTCACTATAGACAGATTATCTTGTCCCCTGGTTCCACCCGTTGAGTCTGACGAACAGTCAGCTCCGGCGACGTAAACGCGACACTGAAGTGATTTGACACTGGAGTTACCGGGTTCAGCACCACGATCTGGTACTTCGGAGTCCCCTCACATGAAAAAGAAATATCTGGCGGCAGCGCTTGCGCTGTCGCTGGCTATACTCGCCCTCATCGCCCCCACCAACGTCACACCCGCCCAGGCGGCGACGCCGCCGTCCGTCAAGGTCGTCGACTCCGCGAACACCATCACAGACCCGGCCTGGTTCACGCAGGCCTACAGCGAGGGCATCCGCCTCTACGTGATGCACTCGACCGCGTGGGGCAGTTGTGCTCCGTGGGAACACACCCAGGCGCAGCTCAAGATGGCGCTCGACGCCGGCCTCAAGATCGCCGTGTACACGCGGGATGCGACGTGCTGGCAGGGCGGCATCGCCGCGGCCGGGCCGTACCAGTCGCAACTGCAGTTCTTCGCGCTCGACGTGGAGACCGGCAGCCCGCCGGTGACCCGTGCGATGGTCGACGGGGTGCGCGCGATGGGTGTGCGGCCGGTGATCTACAGCGGCTCGGGCATGTGGCCGAGCATCATGAACAACAGCAGTGACTTCGCCGACGTGCCGCTCTGGGATACCAACGCCGGCGCGGTGAACTACAGCGGCTGGGTCGCTGACACGGGCGCGCCCGCTATGGTCGCCTACGGCGGCTGGAATACCGCCGCGAACCCGCGGATCGGCGTGCAGCAGAAGTTCGAGCACAACCTGAACGGCGTGCTCGTCGATCTGAACTCCTTCGACGCGGCCTTCCTCGGCGCCCCGGCGCCCGTGGTCGTGACGCCGACGCCGACCGCCACTCCGTCGCCCACCGCGACCCCGACGCCCACGCCCACTGCAACCCCGACACCGGCGCCCACTCCAGCGCCGGCGAAGGTTCGGATCCGTCACCGGCGTTGACTCGGGCATCCGCTGGCCCGCGCTCGGCTTCGCGCTCGGGGCGCGGGGGAGGTGCGGGTTAGTCCTCGTCGGGGATGACGACGAGGGTCACCGGGATGTTGCCGCGCGTGGCGCGGGAGTACGGGCAGACCTGGTGGGCTGCCTCGAGCATCTCTTGGGCGACGACGGGGTCGACGCCGGGCAGCTGGGCCTCGATCGTGACCTCGAAGTCGAAGCCGGTGGCCATGCCGCCGACGAGGTGTACCTCGATGGAGACAGCGGAGTCGGTGACGTTGACCTTGCGCTGGCGGGCGACGCCCTTGAGTGCGTTGTGGAAGCACGCCGCCCAGCCGCTCGCGAAGAGCTGCTCGGGGTTCGTGCCCGCTCCGCCGTCGCCGCCCATTTCGGCCGGAATGGACAGGTCGAGGTCGAGTTTGTTGTCGCTCGTGACGACCTTGCCCGTTCGTCCGCCCCAGGAAGTGGCGGATGCGGTGTAGACGGCGGTGCTCATTGTGTCTTCTTTCGTGACGGGCCGGGGGCAGACTGGGGGTGGCCCTTGTGGAAGTGCTTCGTATTCGAAACAACTAGGAGCAAGTCGTGAGTATTCCCCCCGCGGGCAATCCCGTTTCCGGCAATCCGGAACAGGGCGAACCGGAACGCAGCGGCCCCGCTCCGAGCGTGTCGCCCGCGGAGATGCGTGCCTGGGCCGCCATCGTCGAGACTGCGAACATCGTGCAGTTCGCCGCCGACCGCCAGTTGCGGGACGCCGTGGGACTGACCCTCGCCCAGTTCGAGATCCTGCTCCGGCTTCTCGAGGCGCCAGAGGGGCGGTTGCGGATGACGGACATCGCCGACGCCCTGACGGTGTCCCGCAGCGGTCTCACCTACCAGGTGGCCAGGCTCGAGACCCTCGGGCTCGTCGAACGACGCCCGTCTCCTGGCGACGAGCGCTCCGTGATCGCGCATATCACGCCGGGCGGCCGGGCTGCGCTCGCCGCGGGCGGGCCCGGTTACGTCACGCTGGTCCGTGAGATGCTCTTCGACCGAATCGATCCGGGGGAACTCGCGACGGTCACGGAGATCCTCGATGACGTGCGCACACAGCTGCGTGAGCGGCCCAAGCGGTCCACGTTCCGCCGCAGCCGCGGCGCCCCCGCCGCGGGCGACTGATCGACCTCTACCCGATCAGACCGTCGGGATCAGCTCGGTGCGGGCGCACGGCTGCCCGCCGACGAGATTGAGACAGGACGCGAACACCGAGGGGTACGGTTCACTCAGCGAAGACCCGAACCAGGTGTTGTAGAACAGCCAGAAATTCAGGTTTCCGTGCGTCGAGCATCCGCCGCCCTCGCCGTTCGTGTCGGCGAGTGCGGCAGCATCCGGCTGGTACGGCGTGTAGTTGTACAGGTTCGCCGTGGCCTGGTTGCGGATCTGAACCGTCGCCGCGCCGCAGGCCGAGTCGGGGTTGTACGCGACACTGACCGCGCCGACCTTGTAGGCGCGTTCGGGCTCCTGGGTGTACTGCCGGAACTGCCACGCGGCCCGATAGACCTGATTGAAGAAGCCGAAGTACTCCGCATCGCAGTCTGCGGTATCCGGGCAGCCGTAGCCCGTCGCCCGCAGGTAACCGGATGCGCTGGGCCGGGTGAGGAGGGACTGTTCCTTCTGCAGCAGCACGAGCAGAACCCGCGGACTGATCGTGCACGCCTCGGCGACCTTCTCGATGATCGAGCTCGCCCGCTCGTTCGTCGCGCCCTCATAGGCGGCGCAGTGACCGGGGCCCTGCGCGGGTTCGGACGCGGTCGACTCGCGGTACTCCCAGAGGCACGGCGACTCGTCGCGTCGCACACAGTTCCGGCCTTCCAGGAAGGACTGCACCTCTTCGGTCGTCATCGCATCGGGGTTGTAGAAGTTGTAGTCGCTGATCAGGGCGCCGGCGTCGAAGACGGCGGGATCGGAGGACGCTGTCTGCGGCACGACGACAGATCGCACAAGGAAGCCGCCGGCGACGATCGCGGCGACCGTCGCGACGGCGATGAGAATTCGTCGCTGGGAGGCGCGGAGAGGCATGACTCCACCCTAACCGGGCCGGGCAAACGATCGGGGTCGGAGCGGGGCTGACGCCGGGGATGACGGTGCGGAGCAGCGCCAGTGGTTTTTCTCGAGGTCGGGGTTGATTTCTGTCGCGCCCCCTTCGCCGGGAGTAGCGTGGGGGTATGTCAGGCATCGATGCAGACCAGTCACCAGCTCCCACGGGCAGTATCGTCGTCGGGCACGACGGCTCAGACTACGCGAACCATGCGCTCGAGGTTGCCCTCGACCTCGCGGGCCCGCTCGGCGCATCCGTCGTCGTCGTTCGGGCCTGGTCGATCGACACGGCCCCGCGCCCGGCCGACTGGAAGTTCGGCTACGTCTCGCCCCTCACCGATTATGCCGGCGTGGTACGGGAGAAGCTCGAGGCCGATGCCGGACCGATCGTGGCGCAGCACCCGGGAGTGCCCGTCGAGTACCGGGCGGCGTACGCGACACCGCTCAGCTGCCTGATCAGCGTGTCCCGTGGGGCACGGATGCTGGTCGTCGGCTCCCGCGGGCGCGGCGGCCTCGCCGGGATGCTCCTCGGGTCTGTCAGCGAGCAGTGTGTGCGACACGCGGACTGCCCGGTGCTCGTGGTGCGGCCCAGCGTGCCTGCCTGAGCGGTCCAGCGGTCTAACGTTCCGGCGTGGCGGTCCTGAGGTCAGCAACCGACGCCCGGGGAATGAGTTCCGTCGGGAGCTGGATGTCTTCAACCGGCTGCCCCGGAGACTCGATCTCGGCCACGAGTCGCTCGACGGCGAGCTCTCCAAGTTGCTCGACCGGGCGGGCGACGACCGTGATGCCCGGGACCATGTATGCCGCCCAGGGGCTGTCGTCGACCGTGACCAGGGACACTTCGCGTCCGATTGCGAGCCCGCGCGAACCGGCGACCTTGAGCACGGACAAAGCCATGTCGTTGTTGGACGTGAAGATGATCGAGGGCGGGGCGTCCAGATCGAGCATCGCCGCAACAGCGGCCTCCGATGACTCCGGGACGTCTTCGCTGAAGTGCCAGACCTGGTCTTCGGGAGGGATGCCCGCCTCGGCCGCTCCAGCGGCGAAACCATCCGCACGGTCCCGCACGCTCGAGATCAGTGCGGGCGGCCGGGCCACGGTGTGGCCCGCGATATTCGCTGCCGTGACCAGGAAACCGAGCCGGGTGTGCCCGAGGGCCACGGCATTGCGGACCGCCTCCCGCGTACCGGTGTAGTCGTCAGTCGTCACCGTGCTGACCCCCAGATCGTCCAGGCGACGGTCGACGAGCACAAGCGGGCGGCCGCCCAGGTTTCCGGCCTCGAGGTGCTCGCTGTGGCCGGTTGCGGAGGGGAACACGATCAGGCCGTCGACCTGCTTCTCGAGCAGAGTCTCGATGGCCCTCCGCTCCACCTCGGCGTCCTCGTCGGTGTTGCTGATCAGGACCTGGTAGCCGCGTTTTCGCGCCGCATCGACGATGGACTTCGTGGCGCGGTCGAAGAAGGCGTTCGTGAAGTCGGCAATGACCACGAGTCCGATCGTGCCGGTCGAGCCGGCGCGCATCGCCCGCGCGAGTTCGTTCGGGCGGTAGCCGATCTCGTCTGCTGCGCGACGGACGCGTTCCACGGTGGCCGCGGACGTGCGCCCATACCCGGAGAGGGCCCGGGAGGCGGTGGCTCGGGAGACCCCGGCCTGCTCTGCGACGTCGACGATCGTCGGAGCGTGATTTCGTCGTTCAGCCATGAACAATCCTCGTAATCGAAACGTTACCGAACAGGCTTGCGCCGCGGTGCTGTGTGCTGCAATCTTATACAAGTTTGCGAGAACGATCTCGCAAGCGGTTGTTGCACTTGCATCTGCAGTTGCACTTATGTGTCAAAGGAGACCTCCATGAAGCGTTCCTACCGAGCGATCACCACCGTCGGCGTCGCCGCCGCATTCGCCATCTCGATGACCGCCTGCTCCACGACGGCGAGCACCGGTTCGTCGACGACGGCCACCGCGAAGAAGGACATCTCCATCGCGTTCGTGATGGGCGCAGAGTCCGACCCGTTCTTCCAGGCCATGAAGGTCGGCGCAGAGGACGAAGCCAAGGCCGAGGGCGTCAAGCTCATCTGGCAGGGCGACCCGGCGAAGTACTCGGCCGAGACCCAGATCCCGATCGTCGACGCCGTACTCGCGCAGCAGCCCACCGGCCTCGTGCTCATCCCGACCGACCCGAAGGCCCTGCAGGCGTCGGTCGCCAAGGCCACCGCGGCCGGCATCCCCGTCGTCAACGTGGACACCCACGTGGGCGACCTCAAGGACGTCGTCAGCTTCATCACCGGTGACAACGCCGACGGCGGCGCCAAGGCCGCTGACGCGCTCGCCACCCAGATCGGCTACAAGACCGGTGGCTCGTACAAGGTCGTCGTCGGACTGACCAGCGCCACCGCCACCACCAACGTGAGCCGCCTCGACGGTTTCAAGGCCCAGGTCGCCGCGAAGTACCCCGGTGTGGAAATCGTCGACGTGGCATACTCCGAGTCCAACCCGGAGACGGCCGCCACGAACGTGAGCAACTGGCTGACCAAGTACCCGGACCTCAACGGCATCTTCGCGATCGACGGCACGAACGCCTCCGGTGCGGCCGCCGCGCTCGAGTCGAAGGGCCTCAGCGGCAAGATCGGCCTCGTCGGCTACGACGCATACCCGGACAACGTCGCCAAGATCAAGTCGGGCATCTTCACCGCCCTCGTCGCCCAGGACCCCGCCGCCGAGGCGCGCCTGGCCATCAAGACCCTCGTCGAATTCATCAACACCGGCAAGACGGCGACCGAGCACGAAGTCGTCATCCCCAACGTTGTCCTCGACTCGAAGACCTCCGACGCTGACTTCGCCAAGTACACCTACGTCAAGTAACTGACGCTTCCCGTACTTCACGACAAGAGCCAGGGAGTCATCATGACCAACAGCAATCAAACCACTACGCGGAAGCCGGGCATCCCGGCGGAACAGAAGCCGGTTCCGCTCGCGCTCACGGCGCGGATCAGCACCCTCGCGTCGAACCAGAGCACCATCCTGATCGGCGTAATGGTACTGCTCATCGTCGTCTTCTCGGTGCTGGAGCCCAAGTTCTTCTCCGCACTGACCGCCAGCAACATCCTCACGGACTGGGGATCGGTCGTCCTGATTGCAGTTGGCCAGACCTTCGTGGTGATCAGTGGCGGAATCGACCTCTCGGTCGGTGCCATCATCGGCCTCAGCGGAGTCGTGTCGGCCTGGACGATGGCGAACGTCCTCAAGGTCGACCAGACGGTGTCCGGCTCGGACGCGTCGGGCCCGCTCTTCATCGGCACGCTGGTGTCGGTGGGAGTGGGGCTCCTCGTGGGCCTGACGAACGCTTTCCTGATCAACAAGCTCCGGATCGTCCCCTTCATCGCGACCCTGTCGACGATGGGGGCCGCCCTCGGGCTCTCGGTGATCATCTCGAGCGGGCAGCCGATTGGATCCGCGAACAACTTCGACCTCATCGCCGCAATGGACCCGAAGACGAACCCGTTGTCGTGGGCTCTGATCGTCGTGATCGTCGTAGTGACCATCGCCGGCCTGTTCCTGCACAAGGCACGGTTCGGCCTCTACACCTACGCGATCGGCTCGAACACCTTTGCCGCCCGCGGCGCGGGCATCAACGTCGAACGCCACCTGACGTTGGTCTACGCGCTCTCCGGAGCCCTGGCCGGCCTCGCCGGGATGTACGTCTACCTGCGCCTCGGTGCCGGCTCGCCGTCATCGGGAACCGGGCGTGAGCTCGACGCCATCGCCGCGGTCGTCATCGGCGGCGCCTCCCTGATGGGTGGCATCGGCCGGATTTGGGGCACCGTGCTCGGTGCGCTCATCCTCTTCACGGTGCAGTCCGGACTGATCATGGTCGGCGTTGCACCGGACTGGAAGAAGGTCGTTGTGGCCATCCTGATCGCCGCGGCGGTCGCTGCGCAGACGCTGCAGAGCAAGAACGGAAGAAAATAATGACCGGCGAAGTGATCTACGAAGTCAAGAACGTCTCGAAGCGATACGGGTCGGTCGTGGCCCTCGACGGTGCGAGCCTCAAGCTGCACGCCGGCGAGGTGCTCGGCCTGGTCGGCGACAACGGCGCAGGCAAGTCGACGCTCGTCAAAGTCCTCTCGGGGGCGCACCAGCCCAACGGCGGGAAGATCTACCTCGATGGGGTCGAGCGCACCTGGGGCTCGCCCCGGGAAGCGCTCGAGGCCGGCGTCGAGACCCTCTATCAGGACTCGGGACTCGCCCCGCACCTCACGGTGTCGCAGAACGTGTTCCTCGGCCGGGAGAAGACCGTCAAGGGAGTCTTCGGCAAGATGGGCTTCCTGGCCCGCAAGGAGATGGAGCACGACGCCCACGAGGACCTCGAGCGCGTCGGGATCGCCGTTCCGGCGTCCGACCGTCCGGTGTCCCAGCTTTCGGGCGGGCAGCGGCAGGCAGTGGCGATCGGTCGCGCCGTGGCCTGGGCGCGCCGGGTGATCATCCTTGACGAGCCGACCAACCACCTCGGCGCACGGCAGGCCGGGGAGGTGCTCCAGGTGGTACGGGCGGCCAAGGCGAAGGGGCTCGGCGTGATCTTCATCTCGCACACCCTCCCGCACGTGCTCGAGGTCACCGACCGGGTCGTGGTGCTGCGACTCGGGAAGATCGTGATGGATGCGCCCACGTCGGAATTCGACGGTGATCGCCTGATCGGGGTGCTCACCGGGACCATCCAGACGGTCAGGGTCGAGGGCGACTGACCCGCCGGTCGTCCACCACGGGAACCAAACGAATCGGCCCCCGGGGGGAGCACTGCAGAAACTCGCAGTGCTCCGCCCGGGGGCCGTCGTTGTGTCGTCGCTTCCTGAGACCGGGCGTCCTGATCTCAGACGCTCGTGCGGAGCAATCCCCCGACATCCGCTCCTGGACCGTTCGCTCCGGCGCGATTGTCCGCCAGCCAGCCGGTCAGGTCGGCGGCCGACAGGGGACGCGAATAGCGGTAGCCCTGCACCCCACCCGCGCCGAGGTCTCCCAGGAGGCGCTCCTGATCAAGCCGCTCGACGCCCTCTGCGACCGTCGCGATCCCGAGTTGGGCGCACAGGCGCACGATCGCCTCGATGACGGAGCGGTCGGAGGGAATGGACACCGCGCCGGCGACGAAACTCATGTCGATCTTCACGACGTCGACGGGGAGCGCGCGCAATGACGTCAGGGAGGCGTAGCCCGTGCCGAAGTCGTCGAGTGCGATCCCGACGCCGAGCGCCCCGATCGCACGGAGGCGACCGATCGCGGCGGGGGAATCCAGCACGACCGTCTCGGTGAGTTCGACGACGAGATCCTTCGCGAGGGTCCCGGTGTCGGCCAGGCAGCCGATGATCGATTCGACGAACCCCTCACGGTCGAGCTCGTGGGCCGAAACGTTCACGTGCACGGCCAACGGCGCTCCAGGATTAGCCTTCCGCCACGCCGCGGCGTCGAGGCAGGCGCGTCGCATCACGAAAGCGCCGATACCGATGATCGCGCCGGTCCGCTCAGCGACGTGGATGAAGTCACCGGGGTAGAGCAAGCCGCGTTCCGGGTGTTGCCAGCGGACGAGCGCCTCGACAGCGGTGCACTGCAGCCCGGGGAGGTCGAGGATGGGCTGGTAGTGCACGACGAGCTCATTGGCGGCCGCCGCGGCCGCGAGTTGCCATTCGAAGGTGACCCGGGGATTGTCCACGCGGAGGAGGCCAGGCTCGAAGACCTGGACGCGGTTCTTGCCGTTGGCCTTCGCCGCGTACATGGCCACGTCCGCCTGGTGCACCAGGTCCTCGACGTCGATCCCGGCTGCCGCGGTCGCGAGGCCGATGCTGACGCCGACCTGCGCGGTCTCTGCACCGAGACGCACGGGTTCGGCAATCGCCGCGCCGAGACGCCGCGCGATCTCGAGGGCATCCGCTTCGTTCGTACCGGCAAGGACGATGGCGAATTCGTCGCCGCCGAGCCGCGCGCAGACGTCTCCGGGGCGCGTGTGCGTGCGCATCCGGTCCGCGACCGTGACCAGGAGGTCGTTGCCGGCCCGGTGGCCGAGAATATCGTTGACGTCCTTGAAGTCGTCGAGGTCGAGGAAGAGCACATGCAGGCCATCGGTGGGCCTGGCCCCGGCGAGGATCGCGGTCAGCCGGGCGGTGAACGCGGCGCGGTTGTCCAGCCTGGTCAGTGGGTCGGAGCTGGCCTGGACAAGCAGCTCCTCTTGCACCGAGCTGTTGCGGAGCGCCAGGGCAACCTGAATGGACAGGGCGCGCACCGCGACGAGGGCTTCCGGAGGGACGACGTTCGGTGCTCCGACGAGGATCCAGGCGTTCGTCCGCACGTCCGAGGCGAGGCACGCCCAGGCCAGCCGCTCACCGACGGCGGCATCGAGGGGCGCGGCATCACCGACCCGCGCGTCGCTCGCGCTGGGGCATAACGTCATGACCGTCGAGGGCACGGCATCCGGGATCGAGGAGAACTCTCCCGACACCGCGTCGACGCGGAGCACCGGGCCGTCGAGGACGGCGCGAAGCACGCGCAGTCCGGGGGTGGCGGCACAGATACTTTGCGCACCGGCCCAGCCGATCACCCCGATGGCTTCCGCGTCGCTGGCGCCGAGAAGCAGCGAGCCGGTCACGGCGAGTTCCCTGTCGCGCAGCATGCCCTGTTCTCGGGAGAGCAGGACGATGCTCAACTGGCGTGCGATCAGCATCGTCAGGAAGAGAAGCGGAATTGCATTAAGGGTATCGGTGACACCGATCCACAGGGGAACCTCGTGAAAGAGGGGCCACAGTGAAACTGAGAGGACAAGCGACAGGGAGGCGAGGCAACTTCGCAGCACCGATCTCAGCGTTGACCCATAGAGGCCACGCACCCAGATGGACGCGAAGACCACGGCGAGCATTCCCACGGGGTTGGGCAACGCCTGGGCGAAGAGGACAAAGGCAACCGCGTCGCCGAATTCGAGCGGGATCGGGACCCGGCCGCGCGCGAAGCAGAGGTACCAGGACGCGATCAGGAACGCACCGGTCACGATCCCGAGGACCAGCAGTCCGCCCCTCGCCATGAGCACGATGCCCGGCATGTTGAACAGGACCGAGCCGACGGCCGCGAGGCCGAACAGCCATCGAGTTCCCTCGGTCATGCCCCCTGGCCGTCGGAACGGGTTCGGCCAAGGCCGAATTGTCGACGTTTGCCCTGATGTGGCGGCCATCGCGCGTGTTCCCCTGTCAGTGTGTAGGCCGGCTAACCCGAAGGTCCCGTGCCTTTGCGACCCCGCCTTTCGACGGGTGTGCCCGTATGAGACCGCAGTGATGGGAGCGTGTTCACACAGGGCCAGCCTAACCTCCGCGTTCGAGGGGCCTCGCCGAATGGAGCACCCATCTGCGTCGGGTAAACTCGAATGTCGGATTTGAGGGGTGTTTCGGTGGTCGACCTGGAGCTTGAACGGGAACAGAACTATGTGGCAACGCTGTACGCGCGTCTCGACGCGCTGCAACGGGAGGCCGAAGACCAGCTGACGGCGGTACGGCTGCTCGATGTCGGGGGAAATCACCAGACTCGCTCCGAGCGGGACACCTTCGCGCGCCTCTACGAGGACCGGATCGTGCAGTTGCGGGAGATCGACGACCGGCTGGCGTTCGGCCGGCTCGAACTCGCCGCGGACGATGCGAGCGGCGACTCCGTGTTCCGCTACATCGGCAGGGTCGGGCTGCGTGACGAAGACCTGCAGCCGATGCTGCTCGACTGGCGGGTGCCGCAGGCCAGTGCCTTCTACCAGGCGACGGCCGCGACTCCGCTGGGAGCCAGGGCCAGGCGTCACCTGCAGTCCAAGGGGCGGACCATCATCCGGATCGAGGACGAGATCCTCGACGCCGAACTGCTCGGCGGAGAGTCCTCCGAGCATCAGGGTGAGGGAGCATTGCTCTCCGCGCTGACCGCCCAGCGCACCGGGCACATGCCCGACATCGTCGCGACCATCCAGGCGGAACAGGACCGGATCATCCGCTCCGACCTCGCCGGAGTGCTCGTCGTCCAGGGCGGGCCAGGGACAGGCAAGACCGCCGTCGCGCTGCACCGTGCCGCGTACCTGCTCTACACGCATCGCGATCGCCTGAAGCACAACGGCGTGCTCATCGTGGGGCCATCCCGTTCGTTCCTGCAATATATCGAGGCAGTGCTGCCGTCGCTCGGCGAGACCGGAGTCGTTCTCGCGAGCGTGGGTCAGCTCTACCCTGGAGTCGAAGCGACGCGCGAGGACGCGCCAGCCGTCGCGGCGCTCAAGGGCCAGGGCTTCATGGCCGCGCTCGTGGCGCATGCGGTGCGCTCCAGACAGCGCATCCCCGTGGGCACCCGGCAGCTCGAGGTCAACGGCGACAGGCTGACCCTGAGCCCGCAGCTCGTCGCGAACGCGATCGCCAAGGCCCGTGAGGGCGGAAAGCCGCACAACCTCGCGAGGGTCACGTTCGTGAAGACCGCGATCGGCGCCCTCGCGCGGGACTGGCTGCGGCAGTTGCAGCAGGGCGGCGCCTCGATGGACGAGAGCGACCTGCCGATGCTGCGCGAGGACCTGCGGCTTGCCCAGGACGTGCGCGTGGCGCTCAACACCGCATGGCTTCCGCTCACCCCCGAGAAGCTCGTGCAGGACCTCTACGCGCGCCCGCAGTGGCTCGCCGAACTCACCCCGGGCTGGAGTGCGGAGCAGCGGGCGCTCCTGCACCGGGCCAGGGACGCCGAGTTCACGATCGCCGACATCCCGCTGCTCGACGAGGCCGCCGAGCACCTCGGCGAGTACAACGTCGTCGACGTCGCACTCAAGCGCGAGCAGAAGGAACAGCGCAAACGCGACATCGAGAATGCCGAACTCGCGATCGCGAACATGGACGTGAAGGGCCTCGTCAACGCCCGCGCCCTCGCGGACAACTTCGCCGAGCTCGGCGACCGGGCCACGACCGCCGAGCGTGCGGCCGTCGACCGGACCTGGACCTACGGCCATGTCGTCGTCGACGAAGCGCAGGAGCTCTCACCCATGCAGTGGCGGCTCTTGCTGCGCCGTGGACCGCGCCGGTCGTTCACGGTCGTCGGCGACATCGCCCAGGCGGCGTCCGCCTCCGCCTCCGGCAGCTGGAAAGAGGCCCTCGCGCCTATCCTCGACGCCTCCCTCGAGGCCGGGCGCTGGCGCCTCGAGGAACTGACCGTGAACTACCGCACACCCCGACAGATCGCGACCGCGGCCGAGGACATGGCAATCGCGCATGGCCTGCCGGTGACGCCCTCGCGGTCGGTCCGTGCGAGTGAGTGGCCGATAGCCGTCGAAGCGGATGTCGCGACCGCGGTTCGCCGCGAGCGCGCGCTGCGTGCGGGCGGCACCCTCGCCGTGATCGCAGCCGATGCGGCGTTGGAGGCCGTCGGGGCGGAACTCGCCGCCGAGTTCGGGGACCGGGTCGGTCTCGGCGCGCTCGGGCTGATGCGGGAGATCGCGCTCCTCGGCCCCCGAGACGCCAAGGGC
Organism: Cryobacterium sp. 10I5; assembly: GCF_035019865.1. Taxonomy (NCBI): domain Bacteria; kingdom Bacillati; phylum Actinomycetota; class Actinomycetes; order Micrococcales; family Microbacteriaceae; genus Cryobacterium; species Cryobacterium sp. 10I5. The sequence continues at coordinate 5,494 of NZ_JASJVI010000074.1, read as the reverse complement.
CTCGAGTTCGACGCCGTGATCGTCGTCGATCCCGCCGGCATTGTGGCCGCCTCGGAGCGCGGGGCCGGAGCGCTGTACGTCGCTATGACCCGTGCGACGCAACGCCTCTACCTCGTCGCCGACGTGAACTCCCCGCTGCCCGCCGGCCTGACCCGCTGACCCCAACGCGCTGACCGCGCTGAGGTGTCGCATATCGACGTTCCCGGGCCTCGGGAACGTCGATATGTGACACCTCAGATCGAGAACGGGGTCAGGGGCTGGGCACCTCGAAGTACAGGTGGGCGTGCGCCCGGCAGCCGTCGTTGAAGGGGGCCGTGCAGTGCGGGCAGTGGGTCGCCGTGCGGTAGTCGGTGATGCTCAGGGTGCTGCGGCAGACCCCGCAGAGGATCGCCTGTTCCGCCCACAGCCCGACCGGCCACTGCCGCGCGGCGTGATCGGCCGCGGCGGCGTGGCAGAGGTGACAGGGGTAGAACCGGTCGCAGCAGTAGAACCGGATCGCGACGACATCCGCTGCCGTGTTGTAGTGCACACACCGCGTCTGGTCGTCGACGGTCTCGCCGAAGACCTCTGGGGCCGTCACGCCCGGCCGTTCCGGGCCCGGCTGCTGCACCAGCGGCCGCCTACTTCTTGGCGGCTGCGGTGACCTGGTCCTGGACGAAGGTGGAGAACACCTTCGCGTCGGTCAGGGAGCCGGTGTATGCGACGCCGTTCACGAGCACGGTCGGGGTTCCGGCGACCTTGGTGAGGGTCGTCGAGTTGGGCAGCGGGCCGGCCAGGGCACGCTTGGTCGCGTTACCGACCCAGGACTTGAAGGTGCCGTCGGTGATGCACTTCGTGACGCTCGCGTCCGTGACACCGGCCGTCGTGACGAGGCTCGCGAGTTCCTGGTCCGTCAGGCCCGGGGTGCTCTCGGCTGGTTGCTTGGCGAACAGGGCGGCGTTGACAGCCGGGAATACGGCGGGCTGGGAGTTGGCCACGCACACGGCGGCGTTCGCGGCGCGGGTCGAGTACTTCGTGCCCGCCGAGTTGGCGTCGAGGATGGAGATCGGGTGGAACTCGAGCGTCGCGTTGCCCGCGGTGACCCACTGGTTGATCGCGGTGCCGTTGGTGGCCTCGAACTGGCCGCAATACGGGCACAGGTAGTCGGCGTAGACCACGATGTTCGCGGTGTTCGTGAGCTTCGTCTGGTCGGTCGCGACCGGCGCGGCGTCCGCGGCGAGGGCGACCGTGGGGACGGCGGTGATCGTGGTGCCGTCGCCCGTGAGCAGAACGCCATCGCTCGCCATGTTGAGGGGACCGGCCGCGGCGGGGCCGTTGCTGTTCACAATGACGAGGGCGACGACCACGGCGATCGCAACCAGGCCGGCGCCGATGCCGCCGCGCAGGAACAGCTTGTTTCGCTTGTCCTTCTTCTGCTGGGCTTCACGCATCAGGCGGGCGCTCTCCCGTGCCGCGTCGCGGCGGTCCTTCTTCGGGGGCGTGCCTTTGCCGGGGAGGTTGCTGTTCATAGACCCTGTACACCGTTTCGTCGCGAGTGACTTATCGAATCTAGGTTAGGCCGTCCACCTCCACGCCCCGTGCCATCGGGCTGGGAGCCAGCTGTGAGGAGGGTTGGAACCAGGTGATGAGGTGCGGCTGCCGGTGCGCGGCCGGCCGGAATCAGGTCGCGACGGTCGACGACGACGTTCCGGGCCCGGGGGCCGGAAGGACGAGCGCTCGGGCGACCGCCGCGCGACCGACGGCGGCAAGGGACGCCGGCCCCGCCTCGGCGCCGGCACCGCTGCGCGGGACGGTCGAGAAGCCGAGGGAACGCTCGCCGAGCACGACCACCCGGCCACCGCCGGTCTCGAAGGAGCGCAGCTCCGCCGTGAGCGATGTGCCGTCTGCATCCTCGGGAGACGGCGGTCCGGCGAGGATCAGGATCCGGGGGCGCTGCCCGCGCAGGGACCGGACGAGTGCGAGTTCACGGTCAGGGTCGCCGGCGGTGACGGTCACCGTGACGGTGAGGCCGGCATCCGCTGCCGCGTCGATCACGCCGGACGCGAGGAAGGCGTCGGACGGGTCTGCAATGTCGGAGACGAGGAGCGCGATCGTCCGGGTACTTCCCGTGGCCACCGCCTGCGCCGAGAGGTTGGGGGTGTAGCCGAGCTGGGCGGCGGCCGTGAAGACCCGGTCGCGGTAGTCGCCGTTGACGGTCCGGGAGCTCCCGTTCAGGGCGCGCGAAGCGGTGGCGAGGGACACCCCGGCGGCGGTGGCCACGTCGAGCAGGGTGGGCAGCCTGGATGACGGACTCATCGGTCCATCCCCTTCCTGGGGCTGGCGGGCCGGGTCGCGGTTCGGGTCGCGGTTCGGCAGATGCCTGTCATTGTGGCATGCCGGGCGCGGGGATGGTGCTCGGGAGCCTGAGACTCTCCTGCAGAACCGAGAAAAGCCCCCCGGCCGTGGGGCGGCCGGGGGGATTCCTGCTCGCCGGCGGTGGGTCAGGCCTCCACGCGGTGTGCGGCGTACTGCGAGCGGATGACGGGGCGGAAGTCGATCGTCGGCTCCGCCGCGAGCGAGATGCGCCACTCCGGTCGCGCTCCCGTCAGCGTCCACGCCGCCTGGACGGCCGCACCGTCGGCGACATACTCGCCGGGGGACGGAACGACGACGGGGGTGTCGAAGAGCTGCGCCGCGATGCCGCGGACAGCGGGGTTCTGCGCGGCGCCGCCGATCAGGAGCACGCGGGAGACGACGACTCCCTGGCCGCGCACGGCCTCGAGGCCGTCGGCGAGCCCGCAGAACAGGCCCTCGATCGCCGCGCGGGCGAGGTTCGGCCGGGTGGTCGAGGCGAGGGTGAGCCCGAAGAGCGTCGCGGTCGCGTGCGGCAGGTTCGGGGTGCGCTCGCCTTCGAAGTAGGGCTGGAGTACGAGGCCGTTCGCGCCGGGCTCCGCCTCGAGGGCGAGGCGGCCGAGCTCGTCGTGGTCCACGCCGAGGAGTCCGCGCACCGCGTCGAGCACGCGCGCGGCGTTGAGCGTCGCGACGAGCGGAAGGAACAGCCCGCTCGCGTCGGCGAACCCGGCGACCGTGCCCGTCGCATCCGTTGCCGGGGTCGTGGTCACCGCGAAGACGGTGCCGCTCGTGCCGATCGACACGATGACGTCGCCGTCGCCCGCTCCGAGGCCGAGGGCGGCGCCCGCGTTGTCGCCGGCGCCGACGCCGACGACGATGCCGGCGGGCAACCAATTCGACGGAGATTTCGGGTCGGTAAACGACGTACTCGTCGTCCCAGGTGTCGAATCGGCGGAATCTCCGTCGAATTCGTCAGGGGCGGCGAGGCTCAGCGCGACCGTCTCTCCGGCGATCTCACCGGGGCCGAGCACCCGAGGCAGCACGGCCTGGTGTCCGAGGGCCCGCTCGAAGAGGTCGAGGTCGTACTCGCCGGTGCTGGGCGACCAGTAGCCGGTGCCACTCGCGTCGGAACGGTCGGTGGTCAGCTCGGTCAGGTCGGGGCCGAGGGGGCTGTCGTCGGCCGGGCCGAAGCCGCGCAGCCGCCAAGTGAGCCAGTCGTGGGGGAGTGCGACCGCGGCGACGCGTGCGGCGTTGCCCGGTTCGGCGTCACGCAGCCAGCGGAGCTTCGTCGCGGTGAACGAGGCAACGGGCACGAGTCCGGTGCGCTGGGCGTATTCGGCGGCGCCGACCTCGTCGATCAGCTCCGCGGCGGCGGGGGCGCTGCGGGTGTCGTTCCAGAGCAGGGCCTGGCGGATGACGCGGCCGTCGATGTCGAGGACCACCATGCCGTGCTGCTGGGCAGCGATCGAGATCGCGGCGACATCATTCAGTCCGCCGGCGTCGGCGACAGCGACCTGCAGTGCGTCCCACCATGCCTGCGGGTCGACCTCTGTTCCCTCGGGATGAACGGCGCGGCCGCTGCGCACGAGCGCACCGGTTTCCGTGTCACGAACGACGACCTTGCAACTTTGGGTCGAGGAATCGACTCCGGCAACCAGTGACATGACTACATTCTCCGCTTCGAGAGGGGTGAGGTGCGGGTGAGGACGTGCGGGTGACGTGCGCGAACGCGCCCCGGCCGGTTTGTCGCGCCCCCCAGATGAGCGTGACACGCCGGCCGGGGCGCGCAGGTGATGCGGTGTTAGTTGCGGGCGCCGAGCAGGTGCTCGAGGGCCAGCTGCTGCAGGCGGACGAAGCCGAAGCCCTTGCCACCGAAGTACGCGTCGGTGTCGAAGTCTTCGTAGGAGGCGCGGTCGGCGAGCAGGTCGTCGTAGGTTTCGCCTTCGCCGAGGGTCGGCAGCGCGAGGTCGGGCACCTTGGCGGCGGCGAGCATCTGCTGCACCTCGGGATCGGCACGGAAGGACGCGGCACGTTCCTTGAGGAGCAGGTACGTCTGGATGTTGGCCTTGGCGGAGTCCCAGACGCCCGTGATGTCCTCGGTGCGGCTCGGCTTGTAGTCGAAGTGGCGCGGGCCCTCATAGGCCTGGCCACCGTTCGGGCCGCCGTTTTCGAGCAGGTCGACCAGGGCGAAGGCGTTGTGCAGGTCGCCGTGGCCGAAGACGAGGTCCTGGTCGTACTTGATGCCGCGCTGGCCGTTGAGGTCGATGTGGAAGAGTTTGCCCTGGTAGAGCGCCTGAGCGATGCCGGCGGCGAAGTTGAGCCCGGCCATCTGCTCGTGGCCGACCTCGGGGTTCACGCCGACCATTTCGGGGCGCTCGAGGGTCGTGATGAACGCCATCGCGTGGCCGATCGTCGGCAGCAGGATGTCGCCGCGGGGTTCGTTCGGCTTGGGCTCGATCGCGAAGCGGAGGTCGTAGCCCTTGTCGGTGACGTAGTCGCCGAGCAGGTTGACGGCCTCACGGTAGCGGGAGAGAGCCGAGCGGATGTCCTTGGCCGAGTCGTACTCCGCGCCTTCGCGCCCGCCCCACATCACGAAGGTCTTCGCGCCGAGCTCGGCGGCGAGGTCGATGTTGCGCAGCACCTTGCGCAGGGCGAAGCGACGGACGCTGCGGTCGTTCGAGGTGAAGCCGCCGTCCTTGAAGACGGGCTCGCTGAACAGGTTCGTCGTGATCATCGGAATGATCAGGCCGGTGTCCGCACAAGCCTGCTTCACGCGGTCGATCTGCGACTGGCGCTTCTCTTCCGTGCAGCCGAACGGGAACAGGTCGTTGTCGTGGAAGGTCAGGCCGTACGCCCCGATTTTCGCCAGGTTCTCCACGGCGTCGACGACGTCGAGCGGCGGACGGGTCGGACCGCCGAACGGGTCAGCGCCGTTGTAGCCGATGGTCCAGAGGCCAAAGGAGAATTTGTCTGCGGGGGTAGGCGTGATGGCCATGAGGTTCCTTGTCTGTCAGCGACGTTGATGATTTGTTGTAGCTATAAACATATTAGGGGAAAAGCGGATGCTGCGCTACCGTTCCCGCGCAATCGGTGCGACCGGAAATGGGCTGGTCGCGCCCACTGTCGCCGTTGCCGCCGAGTGTCGCCGTTGTATGGGCGACAC
>NZ_JASJVI010000073.1:0-20048 GCF_035019865.1 Cryobacterium sp. 10I5 | reverse complement strand
GCCCACGCCCACGCCCACAGCGTCGCCGACCCCGGCGACCCCGCCGGCCCTGGTGCTCGTGGCTCCGGAACCCCAGCAGGCATTCGGCCCCCGGGCACCCGTCGTGTCATCGGCTGTGCGACAGACAGCTGCTGCCGCCCGCGCCGCTGCCGACAGGGCGCAGGCGGAACACGTCTCGGCCCGCCGCGCCGCCGCCGTCGCTGCCGCCCAGTCCCGCCTGCGCGCGGCGGAGACCGGCCTGGCCGCGGCGAAGCTCGCCGGCGCCTCGGCCCAGGCAGACTACACGGCCGCCGTCAGCCGGGCCGACCTTGTGCATGCGCTCAGGGAACGGGCCGGAGTAACCGCAGACGCGTCCCGCCGGGTGCTGGCGACGCTCGTTCGCGGCCTGATGCAACAGTCCGGCAACAGCACCCTCGACGTACTGCTCGACGACAGGGCCGACCAGGACCTGCTGTTTCAGCTCGGCACACTGGATACCCTGTCCAGGCTGACCGCGAATCTCGACGACGTGCGCAGTCGGGTCGCAGCGGACGTCAGTCGGCAGCAGGTGCTCGAGAAGCAGGATGCCGCAGCTCAGGCCGTCATCGCCGCGGTCCCGGTTTCCGCCACCCGTGCGGCGGTCGCGGCGGCGCAGGACGACGTCGACGCCGCATCCGCCGCCCTCGCCGACCTGGGCCGGTCAGTTCCTGCGACCACGGCGGCGAGTGAGGTCCAGCCGTTCCCGGTAACCTCGACGGTCGCGGACACCGGGCGTCTGAGTGAACAGGGCTGGACCGCACCGGCCATCGGGCGCATCGCCGATGCGTTCGGCCCGCGTCTCGTGCACCCGGTTGCCGGGGTCGGTGATTTCCACCGGGGGACGGACATCGGCGCAGGGTGCGACGCGGCCATCTATGCGGCGGCAGACGGGGTCGTCGAGTCCGCTGGCGTGCTGGGCACTTATGGCAACTGGATCCTGATCGACCACGGAAGCGGCATCGCGACCGGCTACGCGCACATCGCCCCCGGGGAGACACTGGTCAGCGTCGGTGAGCGCGTTGTTGCCGGCCAGGTGATCGCCGGAGTCGGGAGCACCGGCGCCTCGACCGGCTGCCACCTGCACTTCGAGGTCAGGATCGACGGGACCGCCGTTGACGCCGTCCCGTTTCTGGCCCGGCGTGGTGTGATCCTCGGCACCTGAATTGTGGTCGCCCAGCGGCAGTCACGGCGAGGGGCAATGGGTCAGGCCAGGCCAAGGAGGGCGGCGCGAGCTCGCTTCATCGACGTCGTGAAGCCCCACTCGGCGGAGAGTCGCTCGAGCTCGGCGTCCTGCTCCGGGGCGCTCGGGCGGATGCGGGCGTCGAACGCCGGGAGCGACAGGTCGCGCACGACGTTGACGACGGTCGGGGCGACCGCGAGGTAGTCGACGGCGGCGCGGATCTTCGCGCGCACCCCGGCAGCCATCGCCGAAGCGGGGTCGACGGCCGCGGCGACGATGCCGTCCAGGTCACCGAAGTCGGCGAGCAGGGTGGCCGCGGTCTTTTCGCCGATTCCGGCGACCCCGGGGAGCCCATCGGAGGCGTCGCCGCGGAGGGCCGCGAAGTCGGCGTACTGCGCCGGGCTGACGCCGGTCTTCGCGCTCAGCGCGGCATCGGTGAGAGTCTCGAGCCTGGCCATGCCGCGGCCGGTGTAGATCACGCGCACGGTGCGGGAGTCGTCGACGAGCTGGAAAAGGTCGCGGTCGCCGGTGACGACATCGACGGGGATGTCCGCGTGCGAGGCGAGCGTGCCGATCACGTCGTCCGCCTCGTGCCGCGGGGAGCCGATCACCGGGATTCCCAGCGCGGCGAGCAGCTCACGGATGATCGGAACCTGCGAACTGAGCAGCTCGGGGACGTCCTCGGTCGCGGTGGGGGCATCCGCTGCCGGAGACTCGACGAGCGCGGTGACCCGGTGGGTTTTGTAGGTCGGGATCAGGTCGACCCGCCACTGTGGACGCCAGTCGTCGTCCCAGCAGGCCACGATCTCGGTCGGCGGGAACTCGGTGACGAGCCGGGTGATGATGTCGAGCAGCCCGCGCACGGCGTTGACCGGCTGGCCATTCGGCGCGCGGACGGTGTCGGGCACCCCGTAGAACGCGCGGAAGTACAGGGCAGCGGTGTCGAGCAGCATCCGGCGCTCCGGTGGAGTGGTCACGGCGGAATCCTGACATATCGGGCCCCCGTGCGTCCACCGGGGAAGGATCCAGGTCGTGCTGGCGCTGTTGTGCCGATTGAATCGCCGCCGCTCACCAGGGCGAGGGGCCGCCGCCGGGGACCGAACCGCCGTCGAGGAGCAGGGTGCCGAGAGCGGCCTCGTCGTGTTCGGCGTGGTGCTGGCGCACATAGAGCTCGAGGTCGGCGACCCGCTGCGAGTGCCGGGCCTCGAAGGCGAGCGGCCACGGGCCGAGCGCGTGGCCAGCCCGGGCGATGACCTCCTCGACCGAGCGTGCGACGAGGCCGCGTACCCTCGCCGCGAGGAGCGCCCCGGCCTGGCCGGTCGCGCTGCCGTCGTCGATCGATGCGGCCGCGGCCGAGAGGGCACCGCCGCACGCGCTCAGGGCCACGTCGATCGCGCCGAGGTGGGCGAGGGCGATCTGGTCCGCCGGCCATTCCTGGGCGCCGCGGAACACCCGACGGGCGATCCCGACTGCCCCGCCGAACCAGCACGCGGCGACGCCGATCCCGGCCCAGGCGTAACCCGGCCGGTCGAAGTACCAGTTGTCCTCGCGGATCGCGACCGCGGGCACGCCCCGGAAGTCGACGGGGCCGCTCGTGATGGAGGGCAATCCGCGGCCGACCCAGGTGTCCTCGAGTACGGTGATGCCCGGCGCGGTGAGGTCGACCGCGAACAGCCGCAGCGCCTGACTCGACGTGTGCGCCGTGACAAGGGCGTTGCTCAGCGAACTCGCGAGCGAGCACCACGGTTTGAGCCCGTCGAGTCGCCAGCCCTGCTCCGACTCACTCGCGTCGAGGCGGGTGCCACGCGCTTCGGCCGAGAAGACACCCCAACTGCGGATCCGGTCCGTCTCACCGCCGGGCAGCTGCGCCGGTTCGACGGATGCCTGGCCCAGGACCGAGAGGGCGGCGAGATGACCGTCGGTGACGCGCGCCGCCGACAGGTCGGCCGCCGAAACCGTCGCGAGCGTCTCGAAGAGGCGCCGGGTGTCGCCCTCGCCGATGGCGGGAAGACGGGAACCGAGGTGCATGGCGAGCCGGAGTGCCCTCCCGGTATCGCCGTTCACGAGCAGGGCCTCATCGGCGACCACCCGGAGTTGCTCACTCGCCTCGCGATCACCGGGCGTACCGAGCCAGACCGGGGCACTCTCACTGTCGAAGTTCCGCTGGTTCATCTGCGGCCTCGCCTTCTTTTGCTTGTCATCCTCGACCCGCGCACTGCCCATCCGACGTCCCCTTCTCGTCGAGTCTCCCTCGCCGCGACCCCGGTCCGCGGCCTTTGTCGTCCTCCGCCGCGACCGGCCCTGGTTTCTGGCCCGATGGGCCCGTCCGACCCCTCGCTCAGTCCGTGACGTCCGAGAGGGCGCGTCCGGACGGGCGGGTCGGCGACTTGGCGGTCGCCTTCCGCGGTAGGCGGTTCTCGGCGCTGACCATCCAGGCGTACTGCTCGAGCTTCTCGATGAAGCCGTGCAGGATATCGGCGCTCGTCGGATCCTCGTCGTCAACGGCAACGTGCACCTTGCGGATGTTCTTCACCGTCGCGTCGAGCCGCTCCGTGATCATGACGACGGTTTCCGCGGTGTCGACCTCGCCCGCCGGGAACTTCGGCAGGTGGGTGTCCTTGGCGACCGTCTCGGTGCGTCCGTCCGGGAGGGCGTCGAGTGCGCGCATCCGCTCGGCCAGCTCGTCGGAGAAGATGCGGGCATCGTCGATGATCTCGTCGAGCTGCAGGTGCAGGTCGCGGAAGTTGTGGCCGACGACACTCCAGTGCGCCTGCTTGCCCTGAACGTGGAGTTCGATCAGGTCGACGAGGACGGACTGGAGGTTGCCGCCGAGTTCAGCCGATGCCTTCATGGGTGTGCCCCTCTCACGCAGGAGCGCGCGGCGGCGGATGCCGGGCGAGGATCCCGCTCGTTTCGAACAGCACGATAGCAGGGGTGTCCCCGCCGTGTCAGGTCGAGCGGATGCCCCTGTTCGGATGTACCGCGGCCGGCGCTAGGCCTGGGTGTCGGCCGGGGTGTCGCGGCGGCGGAAGAGCGCGGGCCCGGACTGGGCGACGGCGAGCCGCAGCCGCTCGTCGTGCGTACCCGGCAGGGGCGGGAGCGCGTCGAGCGGCCACCAGGCGGCCGCCGTGTTCTCGCCGTCGGCCGGGTGCGGCTCACCGCTCACCCACCGGCAGCGGAAGAGCACGTCGAGATATTGGGCGTGATCGCCGTTGGCGTATTGGAGGGGCTCGCGGGCGAAGACACCGACGAGGGTCTCGACCTCGGCGACGATCCCGGACTCCTCGAGGATCTCGCGCGCCGCGGCATCCGCGGGCTCTTCACCGGGATCGACGACGCCGGCGACGTTCGACCAGTTGCCGTTGTCGGCGCGGCGGACGAGGAGCGCCTCGTCGCCGCGCACGACGACCGCGGTCACGCCGATGAGCCAGAGCGGGGCGTGCCCAATGCTTTTACGGAGTTCGAGGATGAAATCGGGGGTGGCCATCCTTCGAGCCTAGCCAGCGGATCTCCTGAGTTGGCCACCGCGGCACCGGTTGCCGGGATGCGCAACCCCCCTCGCGCGCGAGCTCATCGCACAAGCCGGGTGCGAGACTGGGGACGCGGCCTCTCAGACGGACCGCGACAGGGGGGGCGACATGACCGGATCACGGGTCGAGAGAGCGTGTCGGGGGACTTCGCACGGCACCGGGCACAGAATGGCGGCGGCACTCGGCGCAGCGGCGCTGCTCTGCACAGCGCTCTCCGCGTGCGCGGCGGCGGCACCGTCGTCGACGGCCAGTGCGACAGCAACGGCATCGGCCTCGGCCTCGGCCTCGACCGTCCCAACGGCGACAGATGCCCCGACGGGCACTTCCACCGGGTCACCCACAGCGGTCCCCACTCCCACGCCCGGCGACGACGTTTCCGCGGCCTGTTCTGCCGGCGCGCTCGGCGCAGCCCTCGTCTCGCGGCCGATGGACAGCGGCATGAGCAGCTTCTACTGGGACCTGTCCCTGACCAACACGGGAGCCCAGGCCTGCACCGTGCAGGGATACCCCGGTGTCCGGCTCGTGAACGCGAGCACCGGGGCGCTGCTCGGCCCGGCCGCGGCACACGAACGCTACCCGACTGTGACGGGGGATGCCGTCGAACTCGCTCCCGGCGCATCCGCCTACAGCCTGCTGCACCTGAATCAGGCGGGGGCATACACCTGCACGCTCGTCGCCGTCACCGAGCTCGACGTGACCCCGCCCGGCACGGATGTCCCTCGCCGGGTTACGACGCCCAACCCGATCCAGGGTTGCGACGACCCGCTCATCGGCCTGGTGAAGGTGGGTCCGTTCGCGCCTGCCGCGCTCGTCTACTAGCTGCAAATCGGGAGAGCCCGGTTTGTGGCCGGCGAGAGTGGTCTCGGTCGACATCGGGGGCTAACTCAGGAAGACCGCGCCTCACCGGGATGCCGGACCCCGGAAACAGGCGGATGCGTGCCGGCGACGACGCGAATCTCCTGAGTTAGCCCCCGGGGCATGCCGGAGAGGGCGGGCGCGACGGAGCGGGATCGGCTAGTAGGCGGGGTGCCAGGTCGCGGCAGCGACCGCGGCCTCGGGGTCGGTGATGGGGACGCCGTTGACCCCGTCGCGCACGGCCTGGGCGACCACGGCGACGGCGACGCGGCGTGACACCTCGGGCAGGTCCCGGAACGAGGGCAACACGGCAGCGCCCGGACGGGTCACGTCGACCATGCCGGCGATCGCGTGCGCGGCGGCGAGGAGCATGGCCCGGTTCAGCACGGTCGCCCGCGCGACGATCGCTCCGAAGCAGATCCCCGGATACATCAGGGCGTTGTTGCCCTGGCCGATCTCGTAGTCGACCCCGTCGAACCGCACGGGGGCCGACGGGCAGCCGGTGCTCACGAGGGCGGCGCCCGCCGTCCAGGTGATCACGTCGGCCGCGGTCGCCTCGGCGAGCTCCGCCGGGTTGGAGATCGGACAGATCAGCGGGCGTTCGACGTGGGCGGCCATCTCACGCACGGCAACCTCGGTGAAGGCGCCGAACTGGGTCGAGGTGCCGATGAGCGCGGTCGGGTGCACGGCGGCGATCACGCTCTGCAGCGAGCGCGGGTCGGCGAGCGCGGGCGCGAACGCATCGCCGTCCAGTTCCCGCGCGGGCCGGGCGTATCGCCGCTGACCGGCGGTGAGGTCGGGCAGGCTGTCGACGATGAGCCCCTGCCGGTCCATCAGGTAGATCCGTGCCTCGGCCTCGGCGAGTGATTGTCCGCCGGTGACGACGAACTCGTCGACGATCTGGTCTGCGATGCCGATCCCGGCGGTCCCCGCACCGAAGATGAATACCCGCTGGTCGCTCAGGGCCAGCCCGGAGATGAGCATGCTCGTGTTCAGGGCGGCGAGGATCGTGACGCCGGTGCCCTGGATGTCGTCATTGAGGGTGCAGATGCTGTCGCGATACCGCTCGAGGATCGGCGCGGCCGTCGCGCGGCCGAAGTCCTCCCAGTGCAGCAGTGCGCCTGGGTAGAGCCCGAGGGCCGTCTGCACGAAGTCGTCGATGAACCGGTCGTAGTCGGCGCCACGGATGCGTGGAAACCGATTTCCGAGGTACCGCGCGTCGGCGAGCAGCCCGGCGTTGTCGGTGCCGACGTCGATGAACACCGGCAGGATCTGGGCGGGGTCGATGCCCGCTGCCGCGGTGTAGACGGCGACCTTGCCGGTGAGGATCTCGGCCCCGTTGACTCCCCAGTCGCCGATGCCGAGGATGCCCTCGCCGTCGGTGGCGACGATCAGGCGGATGTCCCGGCCGTTGGCGTAGATCTTGAGCGCGTCCGCGATGCTCTCGGGATCGAGTGCGGAGATGTAGGCGACGTCGCTGCCTGCGTAACAGTCGCTGTACTGCTGGATCGCCTGGGCGACGGTCGGCGCGTACACGATCGGCAGGAATTCGACGAGATGCCGGGACATGGCGTAGTAGAAGAGGCGGCGGTTGCGCGCGCAGACGTCCATCAGGAACAGGCGCTTCTCGAGGTCGTTCGGCCGGGCCAGGAACCGCCGGTAGAGCTGGCCCGATTGCTGCTCGATGGTCTGCACGACGTGCGGGAGCTGCCCGGTGATGCCGCCGCGCATCCGCTCGGCCCTGGTGAAGGCGGTGCCCTTGTTGCGGTACGGGTCGGAGAGCAGGGAAAGCCCGGTCATGAAGTGCCTCTCGCGAGTTGGAGGCCGCGACGGTGTGACCGGTGTGCCGGGCCAGAGGCTGCTGCCTACCCCGCTTCACCCAGTTTAACCCCGCGTTTACCCGAGGTTCGTCGCCGCGGCAGCCGCGGACTCGCGTGCCACGTTCTTCTCCTCGCGGCGGATGGCCCGGCGCTCCCGCCCGCCCTCGACGAGGAAGTAGAGCACCGGCAGCACGATGAGGGTGAGCAGGGTCGAGGAGACCAGGCCGCCGATCACGACGAGGGCGAGCGGCTGGGAGATGAACCCTCCGGTGCCGGTGAGGCCGACCGCCATCGGCAGCAGGGCGAAGATCGTGGCGAGCGCGGTCATCAGGATCGGGCGCAGCCGCCGGGAGGCGCCGTTGACGAGCGCCTCGCGCACGTCGAGGCCCCGTCGGCGGTACTGGTTGACGAGGTCGATCAGAACGATCGCGTTCGTCACGACGATGCCGATCAGCATCAGCACGCCGATCAGCGACGGCACACCGAGGGGGATGCCGGTGATCACCTGCAGCGCGATGGCCCCGGTCGCCGCGAACGGGATGGACACGAGCAGCAGCAACGGCTGCAACAGCGACCGGAACGTCGCGACCATGACGATGTAGACGATCAGGATCGCGGCGAGCAGCGCGATTCCGAGCTGTTGGAACGCGTCGGTCTGATCCTTCGTGACGCCGCCGAGGGTCGCTGTCGCGCCCGTCGGCAGGGTTGTGTCGGCGAGCACGGTCGCCATCTGGGCGTTGGCGGTGCCGAGGTCGTTGTTGTTCGGCGTCGCCGAGACCGTCGCGGTGCGCAGGCCCTTCGTGGTCGTGAGGGTGGCCGGGCCGTCGACCTGCGCGACGGTCGCGAGGGTGCTGAGCGCGACCGGCCCGGCGACCGTCGGGATTTGCAGGGCTGCGAGCGCGGCCGTCGTGGTCGGCGAGCTGGCCCCGGTGAGGTACACGGACAGGTTCGCCTCGTTGATCACGATCGACCCGACGACGCTCGGCTGCATCGCCTGCGAGACGAGACTGCCGAGGGCGAGCTCGCTCAGGCCCGCCGCAGCGGCCTTCGTGCGGTCGATCTTCACGGCGAGGTAGGGCCGGGACGCGGCAAGGTTGCTCGAGCTCTCCTTGATCGCGTCGAGCTTCTTCACGGCGGCGAGGATGCTGTCGCTCGCTTTCTGCAGGTCGGCGCCGTTCGCCGCGGTGATGTCGACGGCGATGTCCGAGGTGCCGCCGAAGCCGCCGCCGGCCGTGACGGAGAAGTCGCCGACGTCGGTGAGCGCGGCGAGCTTGCCGCGGACGGCGTCCTGAACGGCGTCGGGCTTGGCCACCCCGTCGGTCGTGATCGAGTAGCTCACTGTGCTCGTGGTCGGCGCTCCCCCGGCGAACGCGGCGAGGGCGCTGCCGCCGCCGATCGATACCTGGACGATCTTCACGCCCGGAGTGCTGCGCAAAGCTGTTTCGACCGTCGTCGAGGCGGTGTCCTGGGCGGCGAGGCTCGTGCCGACAGGGAGAGCCTGGGCCACCCGGAACGTGGTCTGACCGGTTGACCCGAGGAAATTGACCTTCATGAAGGGGATGATCGCGACCGTGCCGCCGAGCACGAGCACGGAGAGCAGCAGTGTGACGACGGCGTGCCGGAGCGTCCACCGGATGATCGGCAGGTATCCGGTCTGCAGCCGGCTCGGCTCCTCTGCGATCGCGGTCGCGGGGGCGGATGCCGCGCGCCGGGTGCGCCGGGACGCGGTCGCGGTCTGATTCCGCCGAAACGGGCGCGGTGGTGGCCTCGCCGGTGGCGGCATCCGTTGCCGCGAGGACCGGGGCCGCCTCGGGAATTGTGCCCGGATCGGCGGACTTCGGCGTCTTCGCAGACCTCGCAGGCTTGGCGGTCTTCGGCGACTTGGCGGGCTTCGGCTTCGGGGCGCGCAGGAACCAGTAGGCGAGCACGGGCACGATCGTGAGCGAGACGAGCAGGGAGGCCAGCAGCGCGATCGTGACGGTCAGGGCGAAGGGGCGGAAGAGTTCGCCGGTCGACCCGCCGACGAAGGCGATCGGCAGGAAGACCGTGACGGTCGTGATCGTCGACGCGGTGATCGCCCCGGCGACCTCGCGCACGGCCTCGACGATGGTCTCGGATCGGTCCGCCCCGGGCACGAGGTGGCGCTTGATGTTCTCGATGACGACGATCGAGTCGTCGACGACGCGGCCGATCGCGATCGTGAGGGCGCCGAGAGTGAGGATGTTGAGCGAGTATCCGACGCCCTGCAGGCCGATGAACGTGATCAGCACGGAGGTCGGGATCGAGATCGCGGTGACGAGCGTCGCCCGCACCGAGAGCAGGAAGACGAGGATCACCAGCACGGCGAACACGAGTCCGAGGATGCCCTCCTGGGTGAGCGAGTTGATCGACTCCTGGATGAACGGGGCCTGGTCGAAGACGACGGTGAAGGTCGTGCCGGGCACGGCGTCCTGGAGCTTCGGGAGGATCGCCCGGACGGCCGTGGACACGTCGACCGTGTTGGCGGCGGGCACCTTGGTGACCGCGATCGTGAGGGCCGGCTTGCCGTTGACGCGGGAGATGCTCGCGACGGGGTTCTCGCCGAGCACGACCGTGGCGACGTCACCGATCGTGGGCGGGGCGGCGGGCGCGGCACCCGGGGCGGCGCCGGGTGCAGTGCCGGCGCCGGTGCCGAGCAGCGGCAGGGCGGCGATGTCCGCGGCGGAGGTCAGCTTGCCGCCGGCTTGCACGGACAGGGTCTTGTCGCCCTCGGTGAGCGAGCCGGCGGGGATGAGCGCGCCGTTCTGCTGCAACGCGGAACGGATCGCCTGCGTGCTGAGGCCGCGGGTGGCCAGGGCAGCGGCATCCGCTGTGATGGTCACCCGGCGGCCGACATCGCCGACGAGCGCGGCCTCGCGCACCCCGGACACGTCGCGGATGTCGCCGAGCACGCTGCGCTTGAGGTCGTCGGCGAGGGTGGCCTGGTCGCCGCCGGAGACGGCGAGGGAGATGACCGGGAAATCGTCGATGCTGCCGCTGATCACCTGCGGGTCGAGGTTGTCGGGCAGGCGGGTCTTGATGCGGTTGATCGCCTGGCTGATGCGCGATTCGGCC
Organism: Cryobacterium sp. 10I5; assembly: GCF_035019865.1. NCBI lineage: Bacteria > Bacillati > Actinomycetota > Actinomycetes > Micrococcales > Microbacteriaceae > Cryobacterium > Cryobacterium sp. 10I5. The sequence continues at coordinate 9,552 of NZ_JASJVI010000073.1, read as the reverse complement.
TTGACGAGGTCTGTGCCGTATGTGAACGTGGCGCTCACGAGCGAGGAGTTCGTGCTGCTCGTCGTCGAGGTGGATTCGAGGCCGGCGATGCCCTGGATAGCGGTCTCGATGGGGGTCGAGACGTCGTCGTTGACGACCTCGGGCGAGGCGCCCGGATAGCTCGTGGAGACGAGCAACTGCGGCAGTTGCAGGGAGGGAATCAGTTCCTGCTTGAGGCTCGTGAGGGCGAGGCTGCCGAAGACGGCGGCGACGATCGTGATCAGGGCGATCAGGGCCCTGTTCTTCATGCTCAGCACGGCGAGAAAATGCATGGCTCAGTATCGCATCGCCCTGTGACAGGCGTGTTGAGTTTTGCGCCCCTTTTCAGCGTTGAAGGCGTTCGGGGTCAGACGAGGTCGGCGAGGTACCCGGTGTCGGGCAGCGGATGCCGCAGCAGTGACCCCCAGGCCAGGCCCAGGGCATCCACCGCGCGTTCCATCTCGACCGCGCTGTGGCAGAACGGGACCCGCAGGAATCGTTCGAAGGCGCCGTCGACGCCGAAGCGGGGCCCGGCCGGCACGAGCAGGCCGTGGTTGCGCGCGGCGAGCGCGAGCTGGGAGCTCACCGGGCGACCGAGGTTGACCCACGCGGTGAGGCCGCCGTCGACGTGCGGCACTGTCCAGTCGGGGAAGCGCGCGGCGAGGAGTGCCTCGAGGTGGTCACGTCCGGCGCGGAGCTCGTGGCTGCGACGCTCGAGAATCGCCGGCATCTCCGGGAGCATTCGGGTGACGATGAGTTGCTCGAGGATCGGCGTGCCCATGTCCGTTGCCGTGCGTGCGGCGACCAGGCGGCGGATCAGGGCGGGCTCGGCCCGGATCCAGCCGATGCGCAGGCCGCCCCAAATGGTCTTGCCCACCGACCCGACTGTGACGACCGTGCCGCGGACGCCGGCGCCCGTGCCGTCGCCGGAGTCCATCCCATAGCCGTTGATTCCCGCACTCCCCCGCTCGCCCGGCGCGTATGCCGCGAACGGCATGAAATCTCCCGGCCGGTCGATGCCGAGCTCGCCCATCGTCTCGTCCGCGATGAGGACCGTGCCCTGCCGAGAGGCGGCCTCGATCACGCGGGTCCGCTGTTCGGCGGGCATCGTCTGCCCGGTCGGGTTGTGGAAGTCGGGCATCAGGTAGCCGAGCACGGGATTGCTGCCCCGGAGTGCCTGGAGCAGGGCTGGTTCGTCCCAGCCGGAGGAGCCGTCTGGATCGGAGCTGCCGCCGACCTGGCTCGCCTGCGCAGCCGATTCCGCCGCGGAACCTGCGCTCCCCCGCGCCGTCACGCTCACCGGTACGAGCCGCGCCCCGGCGGCACGGAACGCTTCGACCGCGTGCGGATAACTCGGCTGTTCGATCAGCACCCGGTCGCCGCGGCTGACGAATACCCGGGCGAGCAGCGCGATCGCATGCTGGGCCCCGATCGTGACCATGATCTGCTCCGGGTCGGTCGGAAGCCCCCGCACCCGGTACCGTTCGGCGATCGCGGCGCGCAACTCCGGGATGCCGACGGGGTCGAAACCCGGACCGTCCAGGTGGCGCGAGAGGTCTTCTGCTGCGCGCGCGGCGACATCCGCCAGCCCGCCGAGCGCCGACATCGTTGCCTTGCTGAGATCGAGGACGCCGTTGTCAACCGACGCGCTCCCGGAGCCCGGGCCGTCCCCCGCGCTGGAGGCGGCGCCGGAGCCCGGCAGCCGCACCACGCTGCCCGAGCCGCGCACGCTCGAGAGCAGCCCGGCGGAACGCAGCTCGCGGTAGGCGGCCGTCACGGTGGTGCGGCTCAACCCGAGCCGCACGCCCAGCTCTCGTTCGGCGGGCAGGCGGGTACCCGCGGTGAGGCGGCCGTCGAGCGCGAGCAGGCGGATGCGATCGGCGAGCCCCCGGTAGGCGCTGCCGCCGGTGCGCCACTCGCCGAGCTTCGACTCGAGGGCACGGGCGCTGAGCTGGATATCCGACATGAGGCCACTCTAGACAGATTGGCTACTTGATCACAGGCCACTTGTGCAATTGGATTGGTTTCCATGACCCGTCGCCTCATCCAGCTGCTTATTGGCCTCTTCCTGTACGGCATCGCGATTGCACTGATGGTGCGCGGCGCGATCGGGGTCGCGCCCTGGGACGTGCTCACCCAGGGCATCGACGGCCACACCCACCTCGGGTTCGGCCTGCTGACGGTGATCCTGAGCGGCGTCGTGCTGCTGTTCTGGATCCCGCTGCGCCAGAAGCCGGGCGTGGGTACCGTGATAAACGCGCTCCTCGTCGGCCCGTCTGTGGACGTCGGCCTCTGGCTCGTGCCGGCGGGTCTCGACCTGTGGCTGCGCGCGCTGCTCTTCGCGGCAGGCGTGCTGCTGCTCGCCGTCGCGACCGGCCTCTACATCGGGGCACACCTCGGCCCCGGGCCCCGCGACGGCCTGATGACCGGCCTGCACCGCCGCACCGGCTGGCCGATCTGGATCGTGCGCACCGGCATCGAGGGCACTGTGCTCGCACTCGGCTGGGTGCTCGGCGGCAATGTCGGCATCGGCACCGTGCTCTTCGCGGCGCTCGTCGGCCCGCTCTGCCATTGGACCATCCCCCGCCTCGCCCTGCCGCTCCCGGCGCCCCGGACGCCCGCGCACGCTTCACTCGCCCCCGCACCCGAGACGCCTAACCAATTCGACGGAGATTTTGGGAAAATTGCGCCTGGGAGCGCTCTTTCGGGGCCAAAAACGTAAAAATTCCGTCGAATTGGTTAGGGGCGGATGCCGCGGTTAGAGGTTGCGGTCGGCGTACGCCTGGAGGGCCGCGCGCACGAAGGCCGCCCCGGCGGGGCCGCCGTAGTTCGCGGCGAAGCGCTCGTCGGCGACGTACATCTCGCCGAGACCCGTGAAGTACTCCTTCGAGGGGCCCGTGCCGCCCGGCCCGCCGCCGGGGGTGCCCGGGATCGCCCGCAACCAGTCGAACTGCCGCTGCGCGAGTGCCTGTGCCTCGGCTCCCGCGGGGTCGAGCCCGCCCGTGGCGCCGGGGGCTTCGGAGGCTGAGGCCGCCGCACGCCAGTCCGCGAGGAGCTGCGCCTGCCGCCCCTGCCACTCCGCCTTCTCCGCTGCGCTCATCCCGCGCCACCAGGCGTCGCCGTTCGCCCAGGCCGCGGCGCCCCAGCGGCGCTCGACCTCCTCCTTGTGTTCGGTGTGATCGAATCCGTCGAACATGTTCTCTGCCATGGGTTGTTCCTTCCTATCCAGGGTGGTGATGGTGTCCTCGACCGAGCCGATCTGGCGATCGAGGCGGTCACGCTCGCCGCGCAACCAGGCGAGGTGCGCGCCCAAGGCACGGGCGGCATCCGTCTCGTGGTCGAGCACCTCGCGAATGCCGGGCAGCCCGAGCCCGAGCGCGCGCAGCATCAGGATGCGCTGCAGCCGCACGAGCGCCACGGCGTCGTAGTAGCGATAGCCGTTGGCACCGATCCTGCTCGGCGGAAGCAACCCGACGTCGCCGTAGTGCCGCAGGGTGCGGCTCGTCGTCGACGCGAGCCGCGCGATCTCCTGGATCGACCAGTCCATGTCCACTCCCCGTCCGTTGTGTTCTCCTGGCGTTGTGTTGTCCACGATAATTCTTGACGCTGCGTCAAGGTCAAGCCGTCTCCCGAATCCCATTCGGTACCATGTGGCATGCACGACACGACCCGGGCAACGGATGCCGCGGCGCGGCCCCGCGCGCGCCTGGCGCTCCGCCTCGTGCCCGCCTCCCTGGTCTCAGCGTCAGCGGTGCTGCTCTTCGGAGTGCACACGCCGGTCTCGATCCCCGCCGGTTACCTGCTCCTCGGACTCGCCCTCGCAGCGGCCGTCGTCATCGACCGCCCGCTCGCCCGGGACCTGGCGCTCGTCGCCCTCGGCCTCCTCCTGATCAGCACCATTTCTCTCGCCGCCAACATCGACTACCCGAACATGGCGCTGATGGGGACGGTGCTCACGCTCGCGGTGCTCCTGCCGTACCTGGTCTCGCGCTACGTCTACCGCGAGCGGGCGATCCGGTTCCCGATCCGCACCGGGCGACCCTGGACATCCGCCGCGCTCGGATACCTGGTCGTCGTGATCGCGCTCGGCTATGCGATTCTGCCGACCTATTTCATCCGCTCTGGTGCCTTCCAGGACTGGCCGACCGTCACCGCACCGGATGAGATCGGGCGCCTCTTCGTCGGCGTGGGCTTCGTCGGAATCTGGGACGAGCTCTTCTTCATCTGCACCGTGTTCGCGCTGCTGCGCCGGCACTTCCCGGACTGGCTCGCGAACCTGCTCCAGGCGGTGATCTTCACCTCGTTCCTCTGGGAACTCGGCTACCGCAGCTGGGGCCCGCTGATCACCTTCCCCTTCGCGCTCCTGCAGGGCTTCACCTTCGCGCTGACCCGGTCACTCGGCTACGTCATCGTCGTGCACCTGCTCTTCGACCTCGTCGTCTTCCTCGTGATCGTGCACGCACACACCCCGGCCTGGCTGCCGATCTTCCTCTACTAACTGCGCGCCCACGCGCACGGGGGTTGCGCACCGCTGAAACGCGATATATCGTGAGTTACACCAGACGCGATATAGCGCGAAAAAGTTTCCGGCATCCGCAGCGGATGCCCACAGAAGGAGCACACAATGGCACTCGAAAAATGGCTGGTCGCCCCCGGGCAGACCCGGGTGATCGACGTCGAACTCGTCAACCGGCTCAAGGTCGGGCTGATCGGCGGCAAGGTCGACATCATCGGCCACGATGAACCGTTCACCCGCGTCGAGGTGCACAGCGTCAGCGGCAAGGACCTGCGCATCTCCCTCGACGGCGACACTCTCGAAGTCGACCACCCGCAGTTGCGCTGGGACAACTTCATCGAGGTCTTCGCCTCCTTCCGCGGCAGCGCCCGGGCCGACGTGAGCATCACCGTCCCGCGCGACGTCGCCCTCAAGCTCGGCGTGATCTCGGCCGGAGCCCTCATCACGGGCCTCCGCAGCGACGTCAAGCTCAACACCGTTTCGGGCGACCTGGTCGTCGACGGCGTCACGGGCGATATCGACGTCAACGCGATCAACGGAGAGATCTCGGTCAGCAACCACTCGGGCGACATCACCGCGCACACGGTCTCCGGCGACGTCACCGCGAGCGGCAGCATCCGCCGGTTCAGCGTCGACGGCGTCGCGAGCAACGTGTTCCTCGACCTCGAGGGGTCGCCGGACACCGTCAACACGAACACCGTGAGCGGCAACCTCACGGCCCGCGTCGAGGCCGGCCTCCCGATCAAGTACCACCTCAACACCGTCTCGGGCGTGCTCCAGCTCGACGACCAGACCGTGAAAAGCACCTTCGGCAAGGGCTACGAGTCGAGCACGGGCGTGCTCGCGGGCAGCTGGCTCGAACTGCACGCGAACTCCGTCTCGGGCGACATCTCCGTCGTGCGGCGTCCGGCCGCGGCGACGGATGCCCCGGCGAGCGCCGCCGCCGGCTCCGGGGCCTTCGCGCCCGCGGCATCCACCGCCCCGGACTCCGGGGCAGCGGGCCAGGGAACGACCGCCGGACCGGACGGCACCACAACGGAGGCCTCGGCATGACCCCCGTCTTCGCCCACGGCAGCCTGCGGCTCTACCTGCTGAGCCTGCTCGCCGAGCAGCCACGGCACGGCTACGAGCTGATCCAGGCGCTCAGCGACCGCTTCGGCGGCACCTATATCCCGAGCGCGGGCACGATCTACCCGCGACTGGCCAAACTCGAGGAAGAGGGCCTCGTCACCAAATCGACGGACGGGCGCAAGACCGTCTACGAGATCACCGACGCCGGACGCGCCGAACTCCTCGCGCGCGGGGGCGACCTCGACGCCCTCGAGAACGAGGTCACCGACTCGGTGCGTCGGCTCGCGGACGAGGTGCGGTCAGGGGTCGCCGCGGCGATGACGAGCCTGCGCACCGACCTCGCGGCGGCCGCCCGGCAGGCCAGGGACGACGCCGGCTTCGGAGCGGGCGGGCGAGGACGTGGGGGTTCGAGTCCCACCACCGGTTCCGCCGTCCCGGGCACGGGCGCTGATGCCGGTACGGGATACCCGGGCACGGACGGCCCCGCGGATGCCGCGGGTTCCGCCGGCGCTGCGGGTTCCGGTACCGCAGGCTCGGCTCCAACGGGTGCGGGTTCGGCCGGGGCGGAGGGCCAGGGTTCGCCGAACGGGACAGATCGTCGCCTCGAGTCCAATCGCGCGCTGCGTGAGGCCGACCTCGTGCTCAACGAGTTCCGCCAGCAGCTCCGCGCGGACCTGCGCAAGCAGGCCGTGCACGCCCGGGTGCCCGCCGCGACCGTCTCGGACCTGCGCGCCCGCCTCGCCGAGGTTCGCGCCGGCATCCTGGACGCCCTGCCCCGCTGACCCACGCCGCGCCCGTCCGCGAGAGTACACTTTTGGCCCTTAAACCAGTGTCTTAAGGGCCAAAATCGTACTCTCGCGGAACGGAACGCACGTTTCTCGGGAAGGGTCGCGGGCGGCGTCCGGGATCAGGGGGCTGCGGGGGCTGGGTGATGGATCTGGGTGCGTTCGCCCGAGCGGTCGATCTCGTGCCTGCTCATCAGTTCGCCGCAGATCGGGCAGGTCGCCTCGGCGCGCTCTGCCTGCTTCTGCTCAGTCGTTTCCGTCGTATACGGACCGAGCGGCGGCGGGCCGATCCAGGGCAGCAGCGTGCGATTCAGCCAGGACACGGCGCCCAGGAGGCCGTGTTCGCCCGACGCGTTGTTGTCGGAATCGCCCGGCTTGCCGGTTCCTCGTCTCGGTGCGCGTGTCATAATGCTTAGTGTACTAATCAATTACAATGAGTGCACTAACCATTTCCGTCGAGTCAGCCGAACAGTGGGGCACGTGACGAACCGATGACACAGGATTCCCCGAAAGCGGCGGATTCCGCTCGCGCGACCCCCGGTTCGACCGTGTCGGCGCCCGACCTGCTCCGCCTCGAGGACCAGGTCTGCTTCGCCCTCGCGATCGCGTCCCGCAGCGTGGTCTCGGTCTACCGTCCGATCCTCGAGCCCTACGGCCTCACGCATCCGCAGTACCTCGTGCTGCTCGCCCTGTGGGAGCGCAGCCCTCGTTCAGTCTCCGACCTCAGCACCGAACTGCGCCTCGAGCCCGCGACCCTCTCCCCGCTGCTGAAGCGCCTCGAGACCGCCGGCCTGGTCGCCCGCAGCCGCAACACCCACGACGAACGCGTCCTCGACATCACACTGACGGATGCCGGCCGAGCGCTCCGCGCCGACGCCCTCACCATCCCGCCGCGCATCATCGACAGGCTCGGCATGACGCTGGACGAGCTCACCGCCCTCCGCACCTCGCTCTGGCGGGTGATCGACGCGGCCCAGTCCCCCTGACCCGCGAAAGCGGGTGAATCGTCGTTTTCGCTACGGCAAACCGACGATTCACCCGCTTTCGCGGAACATCGGGATGAGAAACGGGGGTAACCCAACTCGCGGGGGGCTCAGCTTATTCCGGGAAGTTTGACAGTTGTGCCCAACGGAGTAGTGTCATCCCTCGTGACACCAGACGGCTCCCAAGCGCCAGAAACTCGCTCCGCGAAGCGGTGGATCATCGGCGAACCACTCTCGACCGAGCACCTCGAGGGTCAACTGCTGCCCAAACACCTCGCCCTGCCGATCTTTGCGAGCGACCCGCTGTCGAGCGTCGCGTACGCCCCGCAGGAACTCCTGATGATCCTGACCCTCGGCGGGCTCGCCTTCCTGAGCTTCGCCCCCTGGGTTGCGGCCTGCGTCGTGCTCCTGCTCGTGGTCGTCGTCGCGTCGTACCGTCAGCTGATCAAGGCGTACCCCTCCGGTGGCGGTGACTACGAGGTCGCCTCGAAGAACCTCGGCGAACGCGCGGGCCTCCTCGTCGCATCCGCCCTGCTCGTCGACTACGTGATGACCGTCGTCGTCTCGGTGGCGAGCGGCGTGGACAACATCATCTCGGCCGTTCCGCAACTCGTGAACTTCCGGGTCGAGCTCGCCGTTTTCTTCGTCGTGGTGCTCGCCGCGGTCAACCTGCGCGGCGTGCGCGAGTCGAGCAAGGCCTTCGCCTTCCCGACCTACCTGTTCATCGCGAGCGTGATCCTGATGGTCGTCGTCGGCCTCGTGCGGGTCGCCTTCGGCGACGCACCCGTCGCGGAGTCCGCAAGCTACGGCGTGCACGCCGAGAACCTGGCCCAGTCGGCGTTCATCCTGCTGCTGCTGCGCTCCTTCGCGAGCGGATGCTCCGCCCTGACCGGCGTCGAAGCGATCGCCAACGGCGTTCCGGCGTTCAAGCACCCCAAGGTCAAGAACGCCCAGCGCACCCTCGTGCTGATGGGCGGCATCGCGATCGTGATGTTCATCGGCCTGACCACCCTCGCGCTGATCGCGAAGGTGCACTACGCGGAGAGCCCCTGCGACCTGGTCGGCTGGGCCGAGTGCGCGACCTCGCCGCAGCGCAGCCTGATCGCCCAGATCGCCGCGGCGACCTTCGGCAACAACTCGATCATGTTCTTCGTGCTGCAGGCGGCGACGGCGGCCGTGCTGCTGCTCGCCGCCAACACCGCCTTCAACGGCTTCCCGCTGCTCGGCTCCGTCCTCGCGAAGGACTCCTACGCACCCAAGTCGCTCAGCACCCGAGGCGACCGCCTGATCTACTCGAACGGCGTCGTGCTCCTCGCCCTCTTCGCGGTGCTGATCCTGATCGTCTTCCAGGCCAATCTGACGGTCCTGATCCAGCTGTACATCATCGGCGTCTTCGTGTCGTTCACCCTCGGCCAGACCGGCATGGTCAAGCACTGGCTCACCCTGCTCAAGACGAACCCGCCGAACCGGGCCTCGATCATCACGAGCCTCTCGATCAACGGCTTCGGCGCCGCCCTGACCGGCGTGGTGCTCATCGTCGTGACGATCACCAAGTTCACCCACGGCGCCTGGCTCGTCTTCGTGATGATGCCGGTGCTGTTCACCCTGATGCTCGGCGTGAACCGCTACTACCGGGACGTCGCCAAGGAGATCGAAGTCGACCCGGACACGACCTTCGGTTCCACCGGCGACCACGCGATCGTGCTCGTCGGCAAGATGCAGAAGCCGGTGCTCAAGGCGCTCGACTACGCGATCGCCGCGCGGCACGAGGGCATCGAGGCCGTGCACATCTCGATCGACGAAGAAGAGACCAAACAGCTGCAGCGCGACTGGGTGCGGCAGAACATCCAGGTACCGCTGCGCATCGTCGAGTCGCCGTACCGGGACATCAGCTGGCCGTTGATCAGCTACATCAAGGAGCGCCGCGCCGCACACGGCTCCGAGGTCGTCACCATCTACACCCCGATCTACATCGTCGGGCACTGGTGGGAGAACCTGCTGCACAACCACAAGGCCCGGCGCCTCCGCCAGAAGCTGATGCTCGTGCACGGTGTCACGATCGCGCTCGTGCCCTGGCTGCTCGACTCCTCCGAACTCATCTACGGCCGCAGGTCCCGCCCGATCCCGGGCCAGGACCGTCGTGGCGAGCCGGTGCGCCCCCGCCCGATCCCCCGGCGCC
>NZ_JASJVI010000072.1:0-20109 GCF_035019865.1 Cryobacterium sp. 10I5 | reverse complement strand
CCCCGCAGCCCACCCCGCACCACGCCAGGACCCACCGGCGGCCGGCCTCGACCGCCCGATCCTCATCCCCAGGGAGTAATCATGCTCGTCGCCTTTTCCGTTTCGCCGTCCGGCGCCCAGGATGCCGAGGGTTCCGTGCACGACGCCGTCGCCGCCGCCGTGCGCATCGTCCGTGAATCGGGCCTGCCAAACCACACCGACTCGATGTTCACGACCATCGAGGGCTCGTGGGACGAGGTCTTCGCCGTCGTGAAGGCGGCGACGGAGGCCGTCGGCGCCTTCGGTCCCCGGGTGTCCCTCGTGCTCAAGGCCGACATCCGCCCCGGCCACACCAGCGAGCTGACCGGCAAGGTCGAACGCCTCGAGGTCGCCCTCCGGAACGCGCGGGCGGACGGCAGCCAGGCCTAGCCGGCACGGCACGGGCAGGCGGATGCCGCCGGACGCTTCCCGTCGGAACCGTGCGGCCCTAGGCTGGAGCGCATGCCCTCAACCACCGACGGGTCGGCGATGCTGTCTCCGACCCGCATCCGTCTTGCCCTGCTCGCCCTCGCCCTCGGCGGCTTCGGCATCGGGGCGACCGAATTCGTGGCGATGGGCCTGCTGCCGAACCTCGCGGCCGACCTTCTGCCTGGCCTCCACGCGACCGCGCCGGATGCCGCGAATGCCCAGATCGGCTGGTTGATCTCGGCGTACGCCCTCGGCGTCGTCGTTGGGGCCCCGACGATCGCGGCCGCGGCGGCACGCTGGCCCCGCAAGCAGCTGCTGCTCGCCCTCCTCGCCGCGTTCACCCTCGCGACGATCGCCTCCGCCCTGTTGCCGACGTTCGGGCTCGTGCTCGTTGCCCGGTTCGTGGCGGCGCTCCCGCACGGCGCATACTTCGGCATCGCCTCGCTCGTCGCTGCCGACCTGATGGGTCCGGGCAAGCGGGCGCGCGGCGTCGCGCTCGTGCTCAGCGGCCTGACCATCTCCAACGTGATCGGCGTGCCCGTGATCACCTGGATCGGGCAGGTGTCCGGCTGGCGGGTCGCCTACCTTGTCGTGGCCGCCGTCTTTGCGGTCACGTTCCTCGCCGTGATCCTGCTCGTTCCGTTCCAGGCCGGTGACCCGCTCGCGACGATGCGTAACGAGCTCAAGGCCTTCGGCCGGCTGCAGGTCTGGTTCGCGCTCGGGATCGGCGCCATCGGCTTCGGCGGCCTCTTCGCCGTCTACACCTACGTCGCCCCGCTGACGATCGAGGTCACCGGTCTCGGCGCCGGTGCTGTCCCGCTCGTGCTCGTGGTCATCGGCCTCGGCATGACCGTCGGCAACCTGCTCGCCGGCCACCTCGCCGACAAGAGCGTCCGCCGCACCCTCTATGGCTTCTTCTGCGTGATGATCGTCGCCCTCGCCGGGCTCGCCCTCTCGGCCCAGTTCCTGCCCGGGCTCCTGATCGGCGTCTTCCTCGTCGGCGGTTCCGCTGCCGGGCTCTCGCCCGCCATCCAGACCCGGCTGATGGATGTCTCCCGCGACAGCCAGTCGATCGCCGCGGCACTCAACCACTCGGCTCTCAACATCGGCAACGCGCTCGGCGCCTTCCTCGGCGGCCTGGCGATCGCCGGAGGTCTCGGCTACGTCGCCCCCGTCTGGATCGGCGCGGCCCTGAGCGGCTTCGGACTCGCCCTCGCCGTCGTGAGCTTCGCGATCGACAGGTCCTGGCGCCGTAAGGGGCAGCACGTCCCATACGGCACCGCCCTCATCGAGGTCGTCACGGACGCCGCTTAACGCCGAAATCGGAACCTTTCGCGACTCGGGCCGGCGCAGCAGCGCCTGCGGCGGGTCACGGAAGACTCCGACAGGGGTGGGGTGCTTGTGCTCAGTCCGTTTGCAGCAGGATCCCGTCGTGGATCGCGCGCTTCCGCAGCGCGACCTTGGTTCCGACGTCGAAGCCGGCCAGGCGGTACTTCTCGCGAATCCGCTTGAGGTACGACTTGGCGGTCTCCTCGGAGATGCCGAGCTGGTGGGCGACGGCCTTGACGGGTTCGCCGGCACCGTAGAGCGCCATCACGCGGCGTTCCTGGGCACTCAGTCGCGGTGAGCCGCCGCCGGTACCCGCGCTGAGCGCTTCGTCGAGTTCAGCGGAGATGTAGGACTCTCCGTCGAACGCGGCCCGGATCGCGTCGACGATCATGCCCGCCTCTTCGCTCTTCACGAGGTAGCCGAGCGCCCCGGCGGCGAGTGCCTCGCGCACGAGGCCCGGCTCCGAGTAGGTGCTCATCAGGACGGTCTTGACGCCGGCCGTCTTGAGGGTCGAGATCTTGAGCGAAACGGGGATGTTGTCCTTGAGGTCGAGGTCCAGGAGAACGACGTCGACCGGGAATTCGGGGTGGGTCAGGAGTTCCGGCCACGTCGTCACCGCGGCGACCATGTTGATGTCGTCTGCGGCGCCGCGGATCCACTCCGTCAACGCCCCGAGCAGCATCCTGTGGTCGTCCACGAGAGCCAGCCGGATCGGATTCTCCCGACTGGGCACCGCCCGGGTCGTCGTGCTGATGTTCGTCACTGTTGCCTCCTGTTGCCTGTGCATCCGACTGGAAGCCCGGCGATGCCGGACCAGAAAATTTCACGCATCTGCGGGATTGTCAATGCTGCAGTCGATCTCCACATGGAGACTGCCACCCCGGCTCGACGCGATGTTCGGGCCAACCACCCGGATAGCTTGCCACGTCTCGGGGTCGACCCTGCGCCGAGGCACACCCGTCGTGGCCAATTCGATGGGGAATCGTAACTTTTGGCGGTCGATCAGGCCATTCGTTGGACGGATCGGACCGAGGGAGAGAGCGACGGATGCCTCGGGGCGTTGGGTGTCGCTGATGAGGAGCCAGATGGTGCGCAGCAGGGCGTCACGCTGGGCGGGGTCGAGCAGCCCGGCGAGCCCGGCCGGGTCGTTGAGGCTCACCGAGGGGCCGAGGAACTCGGACTCCGTGATGGCGTGGTACAGCCAGGTCTCTTTGCGGCCCTGGATCAGGTGCAGCCGCAACTGGGTCGCGAGCGACGACGCGGTCGTCGACTTGGCCGCGTTGAGGGGGAGCGCGGTACGGCCCTTGGCCACGTCGTCGAGCAGGGTCTCCGCGTCGAGGTCGATCCGCGCGAGTTCCTCCGAGGCGAGCATGCCGACCGCGAACCTCGGCTGGGAGACCGTGCTCTGCACGAGCACGAGGTCCAGTTCGCGCTGCACCATGCGATGGAACGAGCGAACGATCGCGACGCCGAGGAGTGGGGGGATCACGGCGAGGCCGAACGCGACGAGCTCCGGTGCGAAGGACAGCGGGTCGCTCCGCGGCTCTGTGACCGCGAACACGGCCAGGAGCGTGCCCAGGACGGCCGTCGAGGAGACGACGTCCCTGCCGCGCCGAACCGTCACGAGCGCGATCAGCAGGCTCCCGACGGCGGCGGCCGCCGTCGGGAAGACGCCCCGGTCGGCGCCGGCGTGGGACCCGGCCAGGTCGAGCGCAACGACGACGGCCGCCGACGCGAGGGCCGCAGCGAACAGCCAGTCGGGCATCCGCGCGGAGAGCCGTTGCACGACGGCGATGGTGAATGCCGTCGCCGCCACCAGGATCACCCAGGCCACGAGGGTCGGGACGGGAGTCGAGTAACGGGGCAACTGCTCGAGGCATTCCCAGAGCAGGTAGGCGGCGACGATGCCCCCGGCGACGGAGAGGCCGATTCCGAGGTGGCGTCCACCGAGGCCGCTCTGGTTGGCACGCGTCGTCTTGACGGTGCGTTCCGGCCGGCGGAAGCTGCGGCGCCGGTCCTGGCGTTCCTGGCGTCCGTGCTCCGCGAGCGGGCCGGCCTCTGTGGCCACGCGCCGGGCCGGGCGATGGATGCCGCGCTCGGGCTGGACGGTGGCGCTACGGCCGCTCACTTGGGCACCTCGAGCACAACGGTCGTTCCCGAGCCGGGGGAGGAGAACAGTCGGGCGTTGCCGCCGACGTCGCGGAGCCTGGCGACGACGGACTCGGCGAAGCCGAGGCGTTCCGGGCTGACCGCTGCGAGGTCGAAGCCGACGCCCGCGTCGGTGACCATGGCGCGCACCGTCGTGTCGTCGTCGGTGATCGTGACGTCGGCGCGGGCGACCCCGGCGTGCCTGCGCACGTTCTCGAGGCACTCGCCGAGGGCGAGCAGGAAGGAGTCCAGGACGGTGCTCGGCAGCAGGACCTGCCCGCTCCCGTGCCAGTCCACCTCGAGTCCCATTCGCTTGAAGCGCTGTTTCACGGACTCGAGGGTGCTGCCGAGGGTCGACTCGGAGGCGCGCTCGAGCGTGTAGACCCCCGAGCGGTGCGGGGTCGGCAGCCCGCCGAGCCGGAGCTGCCTGAGCAGCCTGGCGTCATCCCCGGCCTGCTGGCGCAAGGCGGCGGGGCTCACGCCGACGCCGGAGTGCGCGAGCAGGGTGAGCGTGGCGAGGACGGTGTCGTGCAGGAGCCTGGCGTCCTGGCGGCGCTGTGCCTCGAGCTCGCTCGCGTGCCGTTCGGCGAGGTGGGCGCGGCCGATCTCGGCGATGCGCTGCATGACGCGGGGAATGCTCTGCGCGATCCACCAGCCGGCGATCGCGATCGCGAACCAGCCGGTGAGGGTGAGCATGACCGGCACGAGGGCGTCATCGGTGAGCCGCGAAGCACTGAGCACGCTCGCGAGGGTCGTGCCGAAGGCGGCGCCCAGCAGGATGAGCCGGCGCCCGGTGGTGACGAGCACCAGCGCGACGCAACCGATCACGGGAGAGGCGACGCACGCGATCACAGCCTGTTCGCCGAGGTTGAGCCCCGATGTTCCCCGGCCGACGAAGCCGATCACCAGGACCATCGCCACGCCGCAGACGACGATGACCGCCGCCCACCTCAGATGCCCGTTGCGGCCGAGCAGGTACTGGGCGCCGACTATCACGAGAAGAAGGGGAAGGCTCAGGGCGAGCGCCAACCGGTCGGGGCCGCCCGGTATCAGAAGGGCCAGGAACGCGGCGATGGAACCCGCAAGACCGGTCAGCTGTGCGCCCTTGCGCAACAGCCGATCCCGTTCCTTGAAAATACGTTGCATACCCGTAGCATTGCCCCTCGTCGTGCTCCACAGAGCACCATATCCGGACGCGGCGGGTTTCGATGCGCGCGCGGCACTCAGTTTCACGAATGTGCCTTGTTTACGGGCCACGCGAGTGGGGGGATCCGGCTGGAAGGGGAGCGCCGGCGGCATTTGGGCGCGTCCAGGGGGAACAGTTAGGCGCCTCGAGCTTTGTCGGGTCAGCATCCGTGATTCCTCAGGTTGTTTTCACCCTAGCAGCCTCGTCGATTACCCCCGACCCGGTGCCCCCCGTTTCGGTGCGGCCCGAGTCCCTGACGCCCGGTTCCATACCACCCTGGTCGAGGCGGAATGGCGGGTATTCGTCCCGGAACAGTGCCGTGTACACGACGACCCGGAACACCCATCGATTGATGCCCAGGATGAAATCGAACAGGGGCTGCCGGTAACGGCCCGTGAACAGCAGCATCAGTCCGGCAATGAACACGAGGAGGCCGAGCAGTGATACCCCGGTCGTCGTCGAATAGGTGGTGCTCCCGATCGTGTAGCGCGCGGTCGGGGCGCTGGTCAGGGCGGTCACGATGAGAATCTGCGGGATGGCGAGCAGCCACCACTTGACCAGGACGAGCCCGTGGGACAGCCGCTCGGGGTAGGCGATGTCCAGGTCCGCGGGGTAGTCGGCCGGTGCGAGGCTGAACGGCGGGTACCGGTCGGTGCCGAGCGCCGAATACGAGTAGAAGGCGACCCGCCAGCTCCAGCGCAGCACGCCCACGTTGAAGGTGAAGAGCGAGCGGGGGTACCGGCCGGTGAACAGGATGGCGAAGCCCGCGACGATCGTCGTCACGGACGCGGCGAACCAGAGGAAGAACAGAACGACGACGTGCGGGAAGATCAGGATCCATTTAACGAGCCACAGGCCCCTGGACAGGTCGGGTTGCAGGGTGCCCTCGAGGCGCGCAGGGTAGACCGGACCGGGCGGGCCCGGCGGGCCGGCAGTCCCGACAGTGTCGGCGTGCCCGCTCGGACCCTGCGTGGGGTCTCGCCTGCCGAGCCCCATCGCGCCGAAGATCACGAGGAGCACCCCGGCCACGAGCAGCAGGCCGCCGCCGAGCAGCAGTGCGACCGCCGCGGGCACGAAGAGTGCTGACCGGACGCCGGCCCGTGCCTGCACGTCGACGCCCTGGGTCGCATCCGCGTTCATGACGACGACGGCCCAGTCGCCGCCCTCGACCGGCCAGACGACGCGTTGCGTTCCCGGCCCGGAGGCCGCAACCGTCCACCAGGGCTGGCTGCCGGGGCGGGCGGGACGCCTGCTGCCGGGGACCTCGCGGTACTCGGTACGGAACGGCGAGGAGTTCACGGAAGTGAGCTCGCTATGCGCGACGGAGGCGAGGTAACGCTCCACCTCCGACCGCGGCCCGATGCCGATGAAGACCCCGGTGCCGCGGGCGCTTGTCGCCTCGAGCATCACCGTCGCGAGCCCGGCGGGTATCCCGCCGGAGCCCGCCTGAGTGCCGCTCTCCGTGCCTGTGCCCGTCCCTGGGCCGGTCTCGAGGTTCGGCGAAGTGATCGCGTACGAGGCCACCGACAACGTGCCGGATGGAGTGGTCAGGAATCCGTCCCTGCCCTGCCCGGCCGCGACCGTCGCCGCGGCGACGCCGCCGGCGAGCATGCCGATGCCGGAAAGGGCGAGCAGCGTTCCGACGATGACCATGACGACGTAGCCGGCTTTCATCACGGGACTCCTCTTCGCTGGGCGGGCTGATCAGGCAGGCGGTGGCCGGGTTCCCTGTCAGGGTCGTCCGGAATGCCTGCCCTGTCAATCGCCGGCCAGCGCTCGCCGGGCAGCGGAAGGTCAGCGGAAAGTCAGCGGAATGTCAGCGGAGGAGGCGGCCGAGTTGCTCGCCGACGGCGGCATTCTCGATCAGGAACCCGTCGTGGCCGTAGCTCGAGGAGAGCACGACGGGTTCGGTGCCGTCGAGGCCGTTGCGCAGGTGCGCCGCGATCCGGCGCTGGCCTTCGACGGGGAAGAGCCGGTCGCTGTCGATCCCGACGACGAGGGTGGTCGCCGCGATCGAAGAGAGGGCCTCGGCGAGCGAGCCGCGACCGCGGGACACGTCGTGGGAATTCATCGCCTCGACGAGGACGATGTAGCTGTTCGCGTCGAAACGGCGGGTGAACTTGTTGCCGTGGAAATCGAGGTAGGACTCGACGGCGAACCGGCCGCCAGAACCCAGCGGGGAGATCCGACTCTGCCAGCCGCGTTCGAATCGTTCGTTGAGCTCTGTGGGACTGCGGTAGTTCAGCAGGGCCATCCGCCGGGCGAGGGCGAGCCCGCGGGTCGGGCCCTCGCCATCGACGGCGTCGTAGTAGTCGCCGGACCGGAAGAGAGGGTCGCTGCGGATGGCTTCGATCTGCACCGAATTCAGGGCGATCTGGTCGGCCGTCGTCACAGGGGGCGCGGCGAGGATCGCGAGCCGGTCCACCCGGTCCGGCTGGTCGATCGCCCATTCAAGGGCATGCATTCCGCCCATCGACCCGCCGACGACGAGGGCCCAGGCATCGATCCCGATCCGATCGGCGAAGGCGACCTGTGCGGCCATCTGATCGCGAATGGTCAGGTAGGGGAAGCGGATGCCCCACTCCGAGCCGTCCGGGGCGAGTGACGACGGGCCCGTGCTGCCCTGGCAGCCACCGAGCATGTTCGGCGCGACGACGAAATAGCGGTCGGTGTCGATGGCGAGACCGGGGCCGACGATGCCGCCCCACCAGCCGGCGGTCGCGTGGCCGGGCCCCGCCGCGCCGAGGAGATGGCTGTCCCCGGTGAGGGCGTGCAGCACGAGCACCGCGTTGTCCCGCGCGGGCGAGAGCTCGCCCCACGTCTCGTAGGCGATCCGTACAGCACCCAGCCGTCCGCCGGCCTCGAGCTCGAGCGGGCCCACGTCCTGGAACCTGCGGTTGCCGACGGGGTCGCCATCGCGCCACGCGCCCGTCGCCGGGGGTTTGCCGAGCAGCGAGCGCGTCTGAGCCTCGGTGATGAAGCTGGACGGGACCGTGTCCGCCGAGGTCTGCCATTCCATATGCCCTCATTCTGCCCGCTCGGACGCGCCCGCGTCCTTTTGTTACGCGCGCTTGTCACGCGCGCTTGTCACGCACGCTGCCACTTCTCGGACAGGTGTCCGAGAAGTGCTAGACTGTCCTGATGACCCGCACCGAGTATGTCCGAGAACCCGCGGTGCGCGGTACAATCAGCGCCGTACGTGCCTCGGACCCGCGGGCGGAGCGCACCAGGCAGGCCATTTTCTCGGCGGTCCGCACTCTCATGACCCAGCGCGTCGCATCCGTCTCGGTCAGCGACATCGTACGCACGGCCTCGATCAGCCGCAGTTCGTTCTATGCGCACTTCAGCAGCCTCGACGATCTCGCGACCGGTTTCCTCCGTGAGCAGTTCGCCGAGATCGGTGTGACCGGGTTCGACCTGCGCAGCGACGACCTCACCGGGGCTCAGGCGGCACGCGCCGGCTACCAGCGTCTCATTTCCCACATCGTGGAGCACTATCCGCTCTACGCGAGCGTGCTCGACCTTCCGATCACCCGCACGGCATACGACGACGAGATCGAGGCGTACTCGCGCCGCCTCGTCGAATCGCTCGTGGCGCTCTCCGGCGCTCCCCGGGTCGTACATCCCGAATCCTTCGCCACCTATGTGGCCGGGGGAGCGCTCACCCTGATCAGCGCCTGGATGCGCGGCCAGCTCGACGTCACGGACGACGAGATAGTCGACCAGCTGGTCGAATTCTTACCCGTATGGCTGGTCGACGCGGCCTAGCGCCGCTCGCCCTGCACCCGCAAACCACCACACGACCGACCGACGATGGTCGCGAGAACCCCGCATCACCAACGAACAGAGGCAGCACATGAATTTCACCGTGGGAGAAACCCTGGTCTACCCGCACCACGGCGCGGTCACCATCACCGAAATCACGACCCGCGCTGTGAAGGGGATTGAGAAGAAGTTCATGACCCTCACCGTGCACGCGAACGACCTCACGATCAAGCTGCCGATCGAGAACGCCGAGCTCGTCGGCGTGCGCGACGTCATCGACAACGCCGGCGTCCAGGCCGTCTTCGACGTGCTCCGCGAATCCTTCGTCGAAGAGCCGGGGAACTGGTCGCGCCGGTACAAGGCCAACCAGGAGAAGATGGCGAGCGGCAGCGTCTACCGCGTCGGCGAGGTCGTCCGCGACCTGTGGCGTCGTGACCAGGAACGCGGCGTGTCCGCCGGCGAGAAGAACATGCTCGTCAAGGCCCGCCAGGTGCTCGTATCCGAACTCGCGCTCGCCCAGAACTCGACGAGCGAAGAGGCATCCGCCGTCCTCGACACCGTGCTGGCAAGCTCGATCCCCGCGACCGACACCACCGCGGCCTAGGGACTACTCCGGCTCGCCGGTCCAGCCGAGGTTGCGCGCGACCCGCTCGAGGGTGGCGAGGGTCGTGGCGTAATCGGCGGGGCTGACGTCCTCGGTCGCCGCCTCCCGGTTCACCGAGACGACCTCGGCGAGGCGCTGATAGGCGATCCGGCCGCGGTCCGTGATCGCGTACCCGGTCTCCGACACGGTGACCCAGCCGCTCTCGACGAGTTCGGCGAGGTGTTCGACGACGGTCTCGCCCTCGGGGTCGAGGAACGGAGCGACCTCGCGGGTGAGCTGGTCGACGGAGGCGGGGCCACGGGACAGCATCCCGAGCAGCTGCCACTGCCGCCGCGTCACCCCGTGTTCCTCGAGGGTCGTCGCGAATTGCTCGTTGATCAGTTGGTCGACGAGCTTGAGCCAGTATCCGATCGGTCGAAGGTCAGTCATACCGACAGGATATTCACGGACGCGTCATCCGGATCGTTCTGTGAACCAATTCGACGGAGATTGTGCCTCGCGCGGGCCGAAAACGGCCTGCAACGTACAATTTCGGCAGAATCTCCGTCGAATCGGTTCGGGGTGCTGGTGACTCAGGCGTTCGCGCGGGAGGCCTCGACCACGGCGCGGGCCGCTGCGAGTCCCTGCTCGAGGTCGGCCTTGAGGTCGACGATGTTCTCGATCCCGACGGACAGGCGCACGAGGCCGGGGGTGACGCCGCTCGTGAGCTGCTGCTCAGGGGTGAGCTGGGCGTGCGTGGTCGAGGCCGGGTGGATCACGAGCGAACGGACGTCGCCGATGTTGGCCAGGTGGCTGAAGAGCTCGAGGTTGTCGACGAGCGCGCGGCCGGCATCCACCCCGCCCTTGAGCTCGAAGGAGACCACGGCGCCGACGCCCTTGGGGGCGTACTTGTTGGCGGTCGCGTACCAGGGGCTCGACGGCAGGCCGGCGTAGTTGACCGAGGCGATGTCTGGGTGGTTCTCGAGCCACTCTGCGATGTCCTGGGCGTTCTGCACGTGGCGCTCGATGCGCAGGCTCAGGGTCTCGATGCCCTGGATCAGCTGCCACGCGCTCGCGGGGGCGATCGCGCTGCCGAGGTCGCGGAGCAGCTGCACGCGCGCCTTGATGATGTATGCGATGGCGTCGCCGACCGCGCCGGTGTAGCTGACGCCGTGGTACGACGGGTCCGGCTCGGTGAGGCCGGGGAACTTCTCGACGTTCTTCGACCACTCGAAGGTGCCGCCGTCGACGATGACGCCGCCGATGATCGCGCCGTGGCCGCCGAGGAACTTGGTGGCCGAGTGCACGATGATGTCGGCGCCGTGCTCGAACGGGCGGATCAGGTAGGGGGTCGCGATCGTGCTGTCGACGATGAGGGGTACGCCATTGGAGTGGGCGACGTCCGCGACGAGCGAGATGTCGAGAACGTTGATCTTGGGGTTGCCGATGGTCTCGGCGAAGAACAGCTTGGTGTTCGGGCGCACGGCGCGGGCCCACTCTGCGGCGTCGTCCTGGTCCTCGACGAAGGTCGTCTCGATGCCGAGCTTGGCGAGGGTGTACTTGAAGAGGTTGTAGGTTCCGCCGTAGATCGAACTCGAGGAGACGATGTGGTCGCCGGCCTGGGCGATGTTCAGCACGGCGAAGGTCGATGCGGCCTGGCCGGAGGCGAGGAGCAGTGCCGCGGTGCCGCCTTCGAGCGCGGCGATGCGCTCTTCGACGACGGCCTGGGTCGGGTTCATGATGCGGGTGTAGATGTTGCCGAATTCGGCGAGTGCGAACAGGTTCTGGGCGTGCTGCGCGTTGTTGAACACGTAGGACGTGGTCTGGTAGATCGGGGTGGCGCGTGCGTTGGTGACCGGGTCGGGGTGCGCGCCCGAGTGCACCTGCTTGGTTTCGAACTGCCAGGCGGCCGCGTTGTCGCTCATGAAGAACTCCCTGTAATCCGTGACGAGCGTGGACCGTCCATCGCTCTTGGCTGCGAGTCTAGGCACGCGTTCGCGGGGTCGGCAATGGCGCCGAAACACGGCGTCATCTACGGGTGTGCCCGGGCGGCGGAGCGTGCGCCGCGTGCCGCGAGCAGAATGGGTGCATGCAGCAAGAGATTGCGCGTGTGGAAGCGGCCGACGGCACCGGCGTCGCGTACGCCTCGGCCGGCGCCGGTCGGCCGCTCGTGTACATCCCGGGGTGGCTCAGTCACCTCGAGCTCAGCTGGCAGCTGCCCGAGGAGCGGTCATTCTACGAGAGCCTGGCGACGGACCGCCGGCTCATCCGGTACGACCGCGCCGGATGCGGACTGTCGGCTCCGACGAGCAGGCCGCCGTCGATGGACTTCGAGCTGGAGCAGCTCGCCGCGGTCGTCGCGCAGCTCGGTCCGGAGCCGTTCGACCTCATCGGCACGTCGCTGGGTGCGTTGGTCGCTGTGGCGTGGGCGGCGGCGCATCCGGATACCGTGCGGCGGCTGGTGCTGTACGGCGGCTGGGCGTCCGGCGCGGAGGTCTCCCCGCCCAGCGTGCGCGAGCACGTCCTCGGGCTGATCGAGGCGCACTGGGGACTCGGTTCCGACGTGCTCACCGACATCTTCGCGCCCGACGCCGATGCCGCGATGCGCGCCCAGTTCGGTCGCTACCAACGGGCCTGCTCGACGTCCGCGACCGCGCGGGCGATGCTGGCGCTGAGCTACGAACTCGAGGTCAGGGGCCTTCTCGGCGAGGTGCGCACCCCGACGCTGGTGGTGCACCGCGCCGACGACCGCGCCGCTCCCGTCGCGCAGGCCGCGGCGCTCGCCGAGGGCATCGCCGGTGCGCGGCTCGTGGTGCTACCCGGTCGCTCGCACCTGCCGTACGCCGGGGACACCCATGAGCTCGTAGCGACCGTGCGCCGCTTCCTGGGCGATCGTGTCGCCCCGCGTGGGTCCCGGACCCTGACGGCTCGCCAGAGCGAGGTTGCGGCGTTGATCAGTGAGGGATGCACGAACCGCGAAATTGCCGTCCGGCTGGGAATCGACGAACGGTCGGCCGAGGGCCACGTCGAACGAATTCGCCTGCGCCTCGGCTTTCGATCACGGGCACAGGTAGCCGCGTGGTACGCCACCCATCGGGACCGGACTGAACCGACCAAGTGAGGTAATTTCCCGCCTGACCGTGCGCTCCGCAGGCCGCACGCTGGTGGGATGACTCACGACACCGCTACCACTGCACCCGCCCCCACCCCTTCGATCTGGCACGGAGACGTCTCGCTGCGCGTCCTTGAGAACATGGGCCGACGGTGTCTCATCGAGACGCTCGGCATCGAACTCACCGACATCGCGCCCGATGCCCTGCGGGGTCGGATGCCCGTGGATACCCGCACGACGCAACCGGCCGGGGTGCTCCACGGCGGTGCGTCCGTCGCCTTTGCGGAGACGCTCACGTCGATCGCGGGATACCTCGCGATCGATCGAGACCTATTCCATGTGGTCGGGATGGAGATCAATGCCAACCACCTCCGGCCCGTCGCGAGTGGATGGGTGACGGGAGTCGCCCGCCCGATCCATCTCGGTGCACGAGCCCAGGTCTGGGAGGTGAAGATCAGCGATGACCGCGAGCGTCTCGTCTGCGTTTCGCGGTGCACGCTCGCGGTGATCGAACGACCGAGCGACTACGTATCACCGGAACTGCGCCGCTCGAGGAGCGGATCGCCGAACTGAGCGCGCGGGCGAGCGAGGGCCGCGCGAACGACCTGGAAGCACGGCGGCAACCACCGGGTGGGCGCAGGGTGGGGCCCTGGTGCGTCCCGACTGCCGCTCGTGCCGCCAGAATGGGACCATGGCAAACAAGCGAGTTGTAGTGACCGGTGCGAGTTCGGGAATCGGGGCGGCCACGGTGCGGCTGTTCCGGGCACACGGCTGGGACGTCGTCGGCGTCGCCAGGCGCGCCGACCGGCTCGCGGCGCTCGCCGAGGAAACCGGCGCCGATGTCTTCACTGCGGACCTGACGGTGCAGGCCGATGTCGACGCCCTCCGCGACCATCTCGCGGCATCCGGCCCCGTGCACGCCCTCGTGAACAATGCCGGCGGCGCCCGCGGCCTCGACAGCGTCGAAAGCGCCCCCGTCGAGGACTGGGCGTGGATGTTCGAGATCAACGTGCTCGCGGTCAAGCGGGTCACGAGTGCCGTGCTGCCGCTACTGCGGGAGACGCTCCGCACGGATGCCGCGGGCAGCGCAGACATCGTCACGGTCACGTCGATCGCCGGTCACGTCGCGTACCTCGGCGGCGGCGGTTACAACGCCGCGAAGTTCGCGGCCCACGCCCTCGTGGAGGTGCTGCGGCTCGAACTCAACGGCGAGCCGATCCGGGTGATCGAGATCGCGCCCGGCATGGTCAAGACAGAGGAATTCGGCCTCGTCCGGTTCGGCGGCGACAAGGAGAAGGCCGCTGCCGCATACGTCGGCGTGGAGAACCCGCTCACCGCGGAGGACATCGCCGAGACGATCGTGCTGAGCGTCGAGCTGCCCGCCCACGTCAACCTCGACCTGATCACGGTCAAGCCCCTCGCGCAGGCGGCCCCCACGCGCGTCGCGCGAGGGCCGCTGGTGCCGAAAGACTGACACCTGCCGGTCTGAAGCCCGGTGGCCGGGACCTACGGGTGGACCAGGATCTTCACCGCTGTTTCGTTGTGGTTCACGAGGGTGTCGAAACCTTCGGCGACCAGATTGTCGAGGGCGATCCGACCGGTGATGAACGGCTTCAGGTCGATCGCGCCGGAGCGGACCAGTTCGACGGTCTCTTCGTGGTCCCGCACGTAGGCGATCGTGCCGCGCAGGTCGATCTCCTTGAGAACGAGCTTCTGCATGTCGACGGTGGCCGGGTGTCCCCAGATGGAGACGTTGACGAGCACCCCTGCCGAGCGCAGGGCGTCGAGCATCGCGTCGAGGACCGCGTTGACGCCGGCGCACTCGAACGCGACATCCGTGCCGACGCCCCCGGTGATTTCGAGGACGCGGGCCTTGAGGTCCTCCTGGGTCGGGTCGATCACAAAGTCGGCGACGCCGCTCGAGCGGGCCTTCTCCTTGCGGGCCGCGCTGAGCTCGGAGATGATCGTCGTCACGCCGATGCCCTTGAGGATCGCGGCCGTCAGCAGCCCGATGGGTCCGGCGCCGCCGACAATGGCCACATCCCCGGCCTTCGCCCCGCTCCGGACCACGGCGTGGTGCGCGACCGAGAGCGGTTCGATCAGGGCGGCTTCGTCGAGGGGGATATCACCGATCGGGTGGACCCAGCGCTGGTCGACGACGACCTTCTCGCTCAAGCCGCCGCCGCCGCCGGCTAGGCCGATGAAGCCCATCTTCTCGCACAGGTGGTAGTTTCCGGCCTTGCACGGCGGGCATTCGTTGCACACGAAATAGGGTTCGACGACCACGTTGTCCCCGACGTTGAGTCCTTCCACGCCGTCGCCGATCTCCTCAATGGTTCCCGAGAACTCATGGCCGAGCGTGACGGGCAGTGATTCGTGGGAGAGCGGATGGGGGTGACCCGGCGCCGAGATGAAGATCGGGCCTTCCAGGTATTCGTGCAGGTCCGTACCGCAGATCCCGCACCAGGCAACAGCGATCTTCACCGTTCCGCTGCGGGTCTCTGGTTCCTCGATGTTCTCAATCCGGACGTCTTTCCGGCCGTGGAAACGTGCAGCTTTCATCGGATACTTCTCCAGTGTCTCTTTGTGGACCCGACACGGGCATAGGCCCGGTCCTCTAGTCCGCCGACGACGATACCCCCCTCGGCTGAGGGGCGGCCGAGGGGGGTAGCGATGGTGCGAAGGTGGGATTAGTGCTCCACGGCCTTCTCGGCGCCGTGGCCGGTCAGGGAGCGCACCGACATCTCGGCGGCGAGCAGCGGGTCCTCCTTGCGGGTGCTCGTGACGGAGCCGAGCCAGCCGAGGAAGAAGCCGATCGGGATCGAGACGATGCCGGGGTTGCTGAGCGGGAACCACGCGAAGTTGACCCCCGCACCGAACATCGACGTCGGCGTGCCGGAGAACACCGGGGAGAAGATGATCAGGATCATCGCCGCGGCGAGGCCGCCGTACATGCTCCAGACCGCGCCGCGGGTGGTGAAGCCGCGCCAGAACAGCGAGTAGAGGATCGTCGGGAGGTTCGCGCTCGCCGCGACGGCGAAGGCGAGCGCCACGAGGAACGCGATGTTCTGGCCCTGCACGCCGATGCCGCCCGCGATCGCGAGGATGCCGATCACGATGACGGTGCGACGGGCGACCTTCACTTCGCTGTCCGGGTCACCCTTGCCCTTCTTGATCACGCTCATGTAGATGTCGTGCGCGAAGGAGGTCGCCGCCGTGATCGTGATGCCGGCGACGACCGCGAGGATCGTCGCAAAGGCGATCGCCGAGATGAAGCCGAGCAGGAGCGGACCGCCGAGCGCGAGCGAGAGGAGCGGCGCCGCCGAGTTGACCCCTCCGGGTGCCGCCGCGATGACGTCCGCACCGACGAGCGCCGCGGCGCCGAAGCCGAGCACGAGGGTGAAGAGATAGAACGCGCCGATGAGCCAGATCGCCCAGACCACGGAGCGGCGGGCCTCCTTGGCGCTCGGGACCGTGTAGAAGCGCATCAGCACGTGCGGCAGGCCGGCGGTGCCGAGCACGAGCGCGATCGCGAGGGAGATGAAGTCGAGCGGGTTGTGCCCGTACTTGAGCCCCGGCACGAGGATCGCCTCCGCGGGCTTGCTTATCGAGGCCGCGACGGCCGAGTCGAGCAGCCCGGAGAAGTTGAAGCCGTTGATCGCGAGCACCCAGATCGTCATCCCGAGGGCGCCGATGATGAGAAGGAACGCCTTGATGATCTGCACCCAGGTGGTGCCCTTCATGCCGCCGATGAGCACGTAGAGGATCATCAGCCCGCCGACCACGACCACGACGACCGACTGGCCGAGCTTGTCGTTGATGCCGAGCAGCAGGGACACGAGTCCGCCCGCGCCGGCCATCTGGGCCAGGAGGTAGAAGAAGCAGACGGCGAGGGTCGTCGTGGCCGCCGCGACCCTGACCGGGCCCTGCTTGAGCCGGAACGAGAGCACGTCGGCCATCGTGTACTTGCCGGTGTTGCGCATCAGCTCTGCGACGAGCAGGAGCGCGACGAGCCATGCGACGAGGAACCCGATCGAGTAGAGGAATCCGTCGTACCCGCTGATCGCGATCGCGCCGACGATGCCGAGGAAGGACGCCGCAGAGAGGTAGTCTCCCGCGATCGCGAAGCCGTTCTGCGGCCCGGTGAAGGACCGGCCCCCGGTGTAGTAGTCCGCGGCGGAACGGTTGTTGCGTCCGGCCCGGATCACGACGATCAGGGTGACGGCCACGAAGGCGAGGAAGATCGAGATGTTCAGGACGGGGTTGGTCTCCGTGGCCTTCGCTGCGGCCTGGACGATCATGGTGCCGGCGCTCATTTCTGCTCCATCTTTTCGAGCTCGGCGCGGAGCGCTGCGCCCATCGGGTCGAGGGTCTTGTTGGAGAAGGACACGTACCACATGGTGATGGCGAAGGTCGTGACGAACTGGCCGAGGCCGAGCACGAGGCCGAGGTTGACGCTTCCGACGACCTGGATGGCCATCACGGCCGGCGCGTATGCGGCGACGAGTACGAAGCCGAAGTACCAGACCAGGAAGAACACGGCGAGCGGGATGACGAACCGGTTCCTCCTCCGCTTCAGTTCGAGGAAGCGGGGCGATTGGGCGAAAGCGACGTAGTCGATCGACGACGGCGTCGCTCCCGGTCGTGCATCTCTCAGTGATTCCGTCATGGGGGCTCCTTTGCTCCGGTGAGGATGGTGCTGGGTGGTGCGGTCTGGGGGAGAGGGTCAGTGCGTGTGGGCGGTGCCGTGCACGGCGAGCGTGAGCGCGTCGAGCACGGCTGGGTCCTCGATCGTCGGCGGGACCGTGTACGGCTCGCCGTCGACGATCTGGCGGATCGTCTTGCGCAGGATCTTGCCCGAGCGGGTCTTCGGCAGCCGATCGAGGATCGTGACGTCCCGGAAGGCGGCAACCGGGCCGACGTGCTCGCGCACGAGGCCGATGAGTTCCTTCGCGAGGGTGTCGTGGTCGATCGTCGCGCCGGCCTTGAGCGTCACGAAGCCGGCGGCGCGCTGGCCCTTGAGCGGGTCATGCACGCCGAGCACGGCGCACTCCGCGACCGACGGATGCAGGGTGAGCACCTCCTCGAGGGATCCGGTCGACAGCCGGTGGCCGGCCACGTTGATGACGTCGTCGGTGCGGCCCATCACGTAGAGGTACCCGTCGGCGTCGACATGGCCGGAGTCGCCGGTCGCGTAGTAGCCGGGGAAGGCGGAGAGGTAGGCGCTCGCGTACCGCTCCGGGCTGCCCCAGACGCCGAGCAGGGTTCCGGGCGGAAGCGGCAGCCGGATGGCGATGTTGCCCTCTTTGCCGGCCTTCGTCACGGGGCGTCCCTTCGAGTCGAGGATCTCGACGGCGTAGCCCGCGACCGGGAACGTCGCCGATCCCGGCTTGGTCGGGACCTCCTCGATGCCGCGCGGGTTCGCGCAGATCGCCCAGCCGGTCTCGGTCTGCCACCAGTGGTCGATCACCGGGCAGTGCAGCCCGTCGTTCGCCCAGTGGTAGGTCTCGGGGTCGAGTCGTTCCCCGGCGAGGAAGAGGCCGGTCAGGCTCGAGACGTCGTACTTCTTCAGCTCGGCGAGCTCAGGGTCGACGCGGCGGATGGCCCGGACCGCGGTCGGGGCGGTGAAGAGCACGGTGACCTTGTAGTCCTCGACGACCCGCCAGAAGGCGCCGGCGTCGGGGGTGCCGATCGGCTTCCCCTCGTAGATGACGGTCGTCGCCCCGACGAGGAGCGGCGCGTAGACGATGTAGGAGTGGCCGACGACCCAGCCGACGTCCGAGGCCGCCCAGAAGACGTCGCCGGGGCCCGCGGCGTAGATGTTGCGCATCGACCAGGCCAGGGCGACGGCGTGTCCGCCGTTGTCGCGCACGATGCCCTTCGGGTTCCCGGTCGTGCCCGAGGTGTAGAGGATGTACAGCGGGTCTTCGGAGCGGAGGCTCACGGGTTCGGCCGGGGTCGCGGCATCCTCTTCGGTCGTCCAGTCGAGCCACGTGACGGTTTCTTCTCCGGCGTAGTCCGCCGCGCTCCCTGGAATCGACTCGCGGTCCCGTACGATGACGGTCCGGACCGAACCGTTCGAGCGGTCGAGGGCCTTCTTCACGAGCGGCAGGTACTCGACGACGCGGCCGGGCTCGAGCCCGCCCGACGCGGTCACGATCACGGTGGGACGGGCGTCGTCGATCCGCACGGCGAGTTCGCTTGCCGCGAAGCCGCCGAAGACCACGGAGTGCACGGCGCCGATCCTGGCGCACGCGAGCATCGCGACGATCGCCTCCGGGATCATCGGCAGGTAGACGATCACCCGGTCGCCGACGCCGACGCCCTGGGCGCGCAGCACCCCGGCGAACCGGGAGACGCGTTCGAGCAGCCGGCTGTAGCTGATGCTGACCCGGGTGCCGCTCATCGCGGAGTCGTAGATGACCGCGGCCTGGTCACCGCGGCCGGCGAGCACGTGCCGGTCGAGGGCGTTGTAGCTCGTGTTGAGCTCGCCGTCCGGGAACCAGCGCCAGCTCCCGGGCTCGCGTTCCTCGAGCGCGGTGCGCGGCGGCACGGTCCAGTCGATGAATGCGGATGCCTCGAGCCAGAAGTCGGCGCGGGTCGCGGCATCCGTCGATCGCAGCCAGGAATCGCGGTAGCTCCCCGGCGTTCCCGTCGCTGCGCCTGTCGCTGTCTGTGTCACTGTGAACCTCCCCATTGAAGCTCCTATGTATACATAGAATTCAGGAAGTCTTGCACACGCCGGGTAAAAAGGGAATAGCATGGCGTCTGTGTATACAGAAACCCCAAAGGCGGGGATCACCGGTTCCACGGACGCAGCCGCCGCAGCCGCCGCAGCCGCCGCCGTACCGCCGGTCGCCGTGGTCACCGCGAGCGAGCGCGCGTATCGGCAGCTGCGCGATGAGATCCTCGACGGCGTCCTTGCCCCGGGCGCCGGCCTCCTCGAGGTCGAGCAGTCCGACCGCATCGGCGTCTCGCGCACCCCGCTCCGGGCCGCCATCGCCCGCCTGATCGCCGACGGGCTCGTCGCCGGCCGCGCCGGCCGCGGCTTCATGGTCACGGAGATGTCCGTCGACAGCATCCACGAACTGTACGAACTCCGCCGCGCCCTCGAGGAGCACGCGGCCAGGATCGCGGCGACCCGGCGCGACCCCCTCGTCTTCCTCGAGTTGCGTGACCAGTTCCGCGCGGCCCCCGAGCTGCTGCTGCACGGCGAAGCCGGCCTGCACCGGTACTACGCGCTCATCGACGACTTCGACGACGCGCTCGACGCGGCGGTTGGCAACCCGTTCCTCGTCGCCGCGCTCGCCAACGTGCGCACCCACCTCGCCCGCATCCGCAGGCTCGCCAGGCACAATCCCGCCAGGCTGCGGGCGGCGGCGGCCGAGCACCTGCTCATCATCGAGGCCATCGTCGCCGGCGACACCTCGCTCGCCGCCCACGCCACCCATGTCCACCTCCACCAGAGCCTCAGCAACGTCCTCGCAGCGCTCGAGGCGAACCCGGCCGCCCCGGTCTACTGAGACACCACCACCGCCC
>NZ_JASJVI010000071.1:0-20352 GCF_035019865.1 Cryobacterium sp. 10I5 | reverse complement strand
AACTTCGCCATCACCCGCTACCTGAAGGTCTAGCCGTTCGTCCGAGCGGCTCGAGGCCGAGCGCTAGACTGGTGGGCGGGGCGGGGCGCGGCCGGCCCCCCCCGCCCCTCCACCGTGACGTACAAACCGCGCCCGATTACTTCGCGGTGGCCAGTTCTTCCTCGGCGATCGCGAGGAAGAGGGGGTCTCCGTGCGCCACCGGGCCCGCGGCGGGTGAGCCGATGGTCGGATACTTCTTCGGGTTGGTGATGATGACGGGCGTCGTGATGTCGTATCCCGCCGCCGTGATTGCTTTGATGTCGAACTCGAGCAAGAGATCGCCGGCCTTGACCTGCTGGCCCTTCTCCACCTTCAGGGAGAAGTACTTGCCGCCGAGCTTGACCGTGTCGATGCCGACGTGGATCAACACGTCCGCTCCATCCGCGTGCTGCAGCCCGATGGCGTGTCCGGTCGGGAACGCGGCGACCACGAGAGCGTCGAACGGGGCGTAGAGGGCGCCGACGCGGGGAATGATCGCAACACCCTTGCCGAGGTCGCCACCGGCGAAGACGGCGTCGGGGACCTCGCTCAGCGCAACGGCGGTGCCGTCGAGCGGGCTCAGAACCTCGAGGTCGGTGCCGTCCACCACGGCGGCGACCTCGTTGACCGGATCCTTGAATCCGAGGATCACGGTCAGGCCGAACGGCACGATGATGGCGACGAGAAGGCCCAGAATCAGCATCACCGTGTTTCCGGTGCCGAACAGGGCGGGCAGCGCCAGCAGCGAGGGCAACACGAAGGCGTTCGCGGCGACGCCGCCGGCCGAGATGAGGGCACCGCCGAGGACGCCGCCCACGATACCGAAGACGAACGGACGCTTCAGCGGCAGGTTCACGCCGTAGATGGCCGGCTCCGTGATACCGGCGAGGAAGCCCGACAGGGTGGCCGGGGCAGCGAGCGACTTCAGGTTGGAGTTGCGGGTGCGCACCCAGACCCCGGCGACGGCGGCAGCCTGCGCCAGCACGGCGGCGAAGAGCGGCGCAGTGATGTAGATCAACCCGGTGCTCTGCAGTTCGGCGGTCATCAGCGGGACGAAGCCCCAGTGCAGGCCGAAGATGACGAAGACCTGCCACAGGCCGCCCATGATTGCGCCGCCGAGCCACGGCACGACGGTGAAGACCCAGCCGATGCCGCCGGCAAGTCCCGTGCTGATCAGGTTGGAGAGCGGACCGATCACCAGGAAGGTGAGCGGTACCAGGATGATCACGATGATCATGGGTGTCACGAATCGGCGGATCGCGGCCGGCAGTGCGGCATAGAGGAAGCGCTCTCCGTGACTCTGCAACCACACGATGACGATGATCGGGATGACGCTCGAGACGTAGCTGACCATCGTGACCGGGATACCGAAGAAGGTGATGCCCGGCACGCCGTTGAGCGCAACGATCGACGGATACACGAAAGAACCGGCGATGGCGAGCGAGGTGAACTGGCTCGCGTTGAAGTACTTCGCCGCGGTGATCGCGAGTGCTAGCGGGAGGAAGTTGATGAAGGCATCCGAGAGGGCGTTCAGGATCGTGTACGTCGTCGTCGTGTTGTCGATCCAGGCGAACGTGACCGCTGCGGCCAGGAAGGCCTTCAGGAGTCCGGTGCCCGCGAGAGCCCAGACCAGCGGGGTGAAGATCGCCGAGATCATCGCGATGAAGCGGTTGACGAGGTTGCCCTTCGGGCCGTCCTGGGCGGCCCGGCCGTCGGAGGCAGACGTGCCGCCGAGCTTCGAGATCTTCGTGATCTCGGCGAAGACCTCGGGCACCTCATTGCCGATGACGACCTGGTACTGACCGCCGGCCTCTGCCGTCGCGATGACGCCGGGAGTGGCCTTGACCGCCACCTTGTCGACCTTCGCGTCGTCCTTGATGACGAATCTCAGTCGCGTCGCGCAATGCACGAGCGACTGGACGTTTTCTTCGCCGCCCACACCCTTGAGGACCGCAGCTGCAGTCTTGGAGTAGTCCATCGTT
The DNA here is from genome assembly GCF_035019865.1 of Cryobacterium sp. 10I5. Taxonomy (NCBI): domain Bacteria; kingdom Bacillati; phylum Actinomycetota; class Actinomycetes; order Micrococcales; family Microbacteriaceae; genus Cryobacterium; species Cryobacterium sp. 10I5. Next base: position 18,352 of record NZ_JASJVI010000071.1, on the reverse strand, counting down.
CTCATTCACCTTCCGCCGCGACATCGCGGCTTCCCTGCTCAGGAAGCGACTATTCGGTGTTTTGGGCAAAAAAAAGACCTGAACTCATTCACCGCCATACTGGCGATGCGAGTTCAGGTTTTGCCCGCTGAGCGGTAACAATCCGAAAATACTTCCACGGGGCGTCTTCGCCCTGCAGCCTCAACGTAGCACACGCTCAGGTCGCTGCGCCATCCGCCATCTGGTTCGCGAGCCGTTCGACGTGCACGATCACGTACAGGAGTTCTTCATCCGTGAGGTCGGAGCCCGTGGCGGCGCTCACGTACGACTTGACGTCAGCGGCGATGGCGTAGGAGCGCGGATAGCTGTGTTTGGCGAATTCGAAGAAGGACGTGTCCGAGCCCCGCAGCATCGACTTCGCCACGAGCCGCTGCAGGAGGAACTGGATGTGCAGGATGAACCGCGCGTAGTCGGGGCTCGCCACGTCGAGCTGCACGCCGAGGCCGCCCTCGACCGTCGTCACCACGTGCTGCACCCGCCGGAAGAGCAGCGCCGCGGTTCCATTGGGTTCGTCCCTCGTCGCGTTGAGGAGGTGCATGGTGAGGAACACCGCTTCCTCGTCGGGGAGGGCGGTGTCCAGGCTCGCGCTGACCGAGCGGGCCATGGCCGTGGCGGCGTCGAACTCCTGCGGGTGAAGGACGCGCAATTCGGGCATGGACGTCGTCGGGATCCGGATGCCTTTCTGCATCCGTTCGAGCACGAATTGGATGTGGTCGATGACGGCGAGCGGCAACCGGCGCCCGAGGCTTCGGCCCAGGGTCCGTTCGGCCTCGTCGACGGCCGTCGTGACGGCTTCGATCACCGGGTACGGTACCGAGGCAAGAAGCTGGCGGGCGTGCTCGGAGTCGCTGCCCTGATCGAGGACGAAGGTCTTTTCGACCTTGGCGGGGTCGATCGTGTCGGTCGGAAGCAGCTGGAAGCCCAGTCCGCGGCCCATCAGCACGCGTTCCTGACCTGACTCGTCGATCGAGATGACGACGTTGTTGTTGAGCACCTTGTGCACCACCTTGTCCGGTGTGCGTGCCGCCCCGTCTTGCCTCGCCATATCGCTAGTTTAGGGCGCTCGCCTTTTCACGTCCGCCGTGCTCGACGGACACGAGCGCTAACCGACAGGGCGGGCCGAGAGCACGCAGAATTCATTGCCCTCCGGGTCCGCCAGGACCACCCAGGGTACGTCTTGCTGGCCCACATCGGAACGGGTTGCCCCCAGGCCGAGCAGACGCCCGACCTCGGCGGCCTGGTCGTCGGGGACGAAATCGAGGTGGAGACGGTTCTTCACCGTCTTTCCCTCGGGTACCGCGCCGAACAGCAGCGTGGGGTGAGCGCCCTCGGCTGCGGCGAGTTCGAGCTCGTCGTCGCTTTCGCCGACCACGATCCAGCCGAGTGCCTCCTGCCACCATCGCCCGAGCACTTTCGGGTCGCGACAATCGACGACGACTTCTTCCCAGAACAGCGACATGCCGGACACACTACGCGGCAGGTCCGCCCCGGGTCCAGGCCCGGAGCGATCTGGATGCCGCCGTAACGGTTCGGCGCTCGGGTCAGGCGGCCAGGTGAAACGTGCTCGCGAAGCGGCCGAGGAGGGCTCGGCGACCCCGCAGCACCTCGACGACCCCGGTCTCGATCGCGCGCTCCGGAGCAAGCTCACCGGAAATGAGCAGGCGGATGCCCGGACCGGCGGCGAAGGCGAGGTCGACGGGCCCGTCCCCGCGCGTCACATCGAGGGTGGAGCCGTCCACTCGGATCAGAAGCTCGGCACGACCGAACCGCGCTGCGTACGCGGTAGCCGGGAGCTGCTCCGCGACCTGCGGCTGAAATGCGGTCCGGAGGTCCATCGTCATCGCGTCGGGGGTGATGACCTGCTCCTCCCGCGGATCGCCCAGGGATTTGAAGCCCCAGGCCCCGAGTGCGAGCACCACGGGCTCGAGCTCGCGGCCGTACGGCGTCAGCTCATAGACGATGACGCGCGAGTGCGGCACCCGTCGAATGATGCCCGCCGCCTGCAGCTCCTTCAGCCGTGCGGCCAGGATATTGCTCGGGATCCGGGCAAGTCCCCCGGCGAGTTCGCCGTAGCGGCGCGGCCCGACGAGCAGGTCGCGGACGATGAGCAGGGCCCAGCGCTCTCCCACAAGCTCCAGGCCTCGCGTGACGCCACCGTATTGACCATAGTCGCGTGCGGCCATCGACCTCAGTCCTGCTGATTCGCGAAGGCTTCGGGGCCCTGGGCGGCGGCTACCGGGTCCATCCAGCCGAACTCGAGGAAGTTGCCGTCGGGGTCGTTCAGCTGGCGCTGGTACATGAAGCCGTAGTCCGAGGCTGGTTTGGGCTCAGAGCCTCCAGCAGCGATGCCGTCGGTGACGGCCTTGTCGACCGCCTCGCGACTGTCCAGGAAGATCGCGGTCGACACCGAGGGGTTCACGGCAGGATCTCCGATCGGAAGGTCGGTGAAGGTCTGGAAGTACTCGCGGACCAGAATCATGAAGTAGCTGTGGTCTTCCTCGACCACGACGCAGGCTGCGTTGTGGTCCGAGAAGGCAGGGTTGATGGTGAATCCGAGCGCCGTGTAAAACGCCTTCGCGCGCTCCAGGTCGGTCACCGGCAGGTTGACGAACATCGCGGTCATCGTGTCTCCTTGTAGAGGTTTCCATGTGGATTGACGTCATACTTGCAAAAAACAAGTAGCCTGTCAAGCCCTCTGTCGAGCCCTATCGGCGCCGTGTCCGAGGTCTGCGTTGCACGGCCCGTGAGGAGTGTCGTAGCGTAGGCGATATGACGATCTCGCTCGGATATCAGATTCCTAATTTCAGCTATCCGGGCGGCGTCGAGTCGTTGTTCGATACCGTTGCGGCTCAGGCGCGCGAAGCGGAAGCCAGCGGATTCGACACGGTCCTGGTAATGGACCACTTCTATCAGCTGCCCGGCATCGGCACGCCCGATCAGCCGATGATGGAGGCGTACTCGACGCTGGCCGCCCTGGCGGTGTCGACCAGCACCATCCAGCTCTCCGCGCTCGTGACCGGCAACACGTACCGCAACCCGACCCTGCTCGCCAAAACCGTCACCACCCTCGATGTGATCAGCCACGGTCGCGCAATCCTCGGCATCGGGGCCGGCTGGTTCGAACTCGAGCACGAACAGCTCGGTTTCGATTTCGACACTTTCACGGAGCGCTTCGAGAAACTCGACGAAGCGCTGCAGATCATCCACCCCATGCTGCGCGACGAACGGCCCGAGGTCACCGGTAAGTGGTACCGGGCGCACGGGGCGATGAACGTGCCCCGGTTCCGCGAGAGCATCCCGATCATGCTGGGTGGCCAGGGCGAACGCAAGACGTTTCGCCTGGCGGCGCGATACGCCGACCATATGAACATCATCTGCGCCATCGAAGACCTGCCGCACAAGCTGCGGGTTCTGAAACAGCGCGCCGAAGAGATCGACCGGGACCCGGCGACGCTGAAGACGAGCTACCTCGCCAGCGCGGTGATCGTCGAGACCCAGGCTGAGGCAGACGCTATTCTGCAGTCACTGCCCGAGGAACGACGTAGCCGAGCCTTCGTGGGTACGGCCGAAACGGTGGCGGAACGTGTGCAGACCGAGATCCTCGACGCGGGTGTTGACGGTGTCATCGTGAACGCCCCGCTCAACGGCCACGTGCCCGGTGTCGTGACGGCACTCGGCGAGGCACTCGCCCCGCTGGTGCGAGCGCGACGCTGACCAGCCTGCTGATGAGGCTCCAGCGAATCATCAACAACGGCGTCACCTCGGGAGCCACCACATAATGACTGACACCACGATCCAGGCCGCCGCGCCCGCGAGCCACCCGATTCGACGCCAGCTCGCCGACTGGACGGTCACCGCACTCGACGGCCCCGTGCCCAGGGCCGTGCGCCAGCACACAATTCCGGCCACCGTTCCCGGGTCGGTGCACACCGACCTGCTCGCCGCCGGCCTCATTCCCGACCCGTACCTCGACGGCAATGAGCAGTTGCTCGGTTGGATCGGACTCACCGACTGGCGATACTCGACGACCTTCGTCTGGCAGCCGGACAGCAGCACCCAGAGCGAGATCGTCTTCGACGGTCTCGACACGATCGCGACGGTTGAGCTCAACGGCCATCGGATCGGCGTGACCAGGAATATGCACCGCCGCTACCGCTTCGACCTGCGCACCCATCTGCGCGCCGGCCTCAATGAGCTCGCCGTCACGTTCTCCTCCCCGATCCGGGCCGCGGATGCCGCCAGCCTCGACCTCGGCTACCGCCCGCACGTCAACCATCACCCGTACAACGCAATCCGCAAGATGGCCTGCAGCTTCGGCTGGGACTGGGGCATCGACACGAGCACATCGGGCATCTGGCGCCCGGTCGCCCTTGAATGCTGGGCCACGGCACGGCTTGAGTCCGTGCGCCCGATCGCCATCGTGGACCCCCTTGTTCGGGCAGACGGGACGGCCCGGCACTCGGGCACCGTCGCCGTGCACGTCGAGGTCGCCCGGGCGAGCGACGCAGATCTCATCGTGACGGCATCCGTCGGAGGCGTGGCCGGGTCGGCCACTCTGAGCGCGGGCCAGACGAGCGCGGTGGTGACGCTTCACGTTGCCGAGGTGTCCCTGTGGTGGCCGCGCGGCTACGGCGAGCAGCGGCTCTATGACGTCGACGTGACGCTGCACGGTCCGGGCGCGGACGACGCCGAAGCACTCGAACTCGATTCAGCCCAGCGGCGAGTGGGCTTCCGCACGGTGTCGTTCGACACCGAGCCGGATGCCACGGGGACACCGTTCACGATCGCCGTCAACGGGCAGCCGGTCTTCGTTCGCGGAGCGAACTGGATCCCGGACGACTCCTTTCCGCACCGGGTCGACCGGGACCGGTACCGGGACCGCATCGAGCAGGCCGAGTTCGCCAACATCAACCTGCTCCGGGTCTGGGGCGGCGGCATCTTTGAGGCCGATGATTTCTTTGAGCTCTGCGACGAACGCGGCATGCTCACGTGGCAGGACTTCCTGCTGGCCTGCGCCGCCTACGCCGAAGAGGCGCCCCTGTTCGACGAGATCGAAGCCGAGGCCCGCGACAACGTGGCCAGGCTCGCGTCGCACCCGTCGCTGATCGTGCTCAACGGCAACAACGAGAACCTCTGGGGCCACGAGGAGTGGAACTGGAAGACGAGACTGGACGGCAAGACCTGGGGCGCGGGCTATTACTACGAGCTCTTCCCGCGCATCGTGGCCGAACTGGCGCCGCACATCGGTTACACGCCGGGAAGCCCATTCACCCCGGGCGGCACCGACGGTCTCGGCCGTGACGGAACACTCACGCCGAACGATCGGGACAACGGCACGATGCACATCTGGGACCTGTGGAACCAGCGCGACTACCCCGCATACCGTGAACACACGCCCCGATTCGTCGCGGAATTCGGCTGGCAGGGTCCGCCGACCTGGTCGACGATGCGCGCGTCGATCAGCGACTCCCCGCTCACTCCCGAGTCCCCCGGCATGCTGGTGCACCAGAAGGCGATGGAGGGCAACGTGAAGCTCACCGACGGTCTGCTTGCGCACTACCCGTTGCCCGACGACATCGACGCCTGGCACTGGGCGATGTCGCTCAACCAGGCCAAGGCCATCGGCACCGCCATCGAACACTTCCGGTCGCTGCAGCCGCACTGCATGGGCAGCATTGTCTGGCAGCTCAACGACTGCTGGCCGGTCACGTCCTGGGCTGCCGTCGACGGCTATGGGCGGCCCAAACCGCTGCTCTACGCGATCCGCCATGCGTACGCCGACAGACTGGTGACCATTCAACCCCGCGCAGAGGGAACGCTGGCCGCGGTCGTCGTCAACGACGAGGCTTCACCGTGGTCGGGCGAGCTCATCGTCCGGCGCCTCACAGACGCGGGAATCGTGCTGGCCGAGCACGCGCAACAGGTCACCCTGCCCGCGCGGTCCACGGTGACCGTGCCGCTGCCCGCATCCGTGTCCGAGACAACGAATGCGGCAGCGGAACTCCTCCGGGCCGAGCTCACCGGGGTGCGTGGCCACTGGTTCTTCGCCGAGCCCCGCGACACCCGACTCGGTGCCCCGTCCCTGTCCTCGTCACTCGAACGGGTCCCGAACGGCTACCTGCTCACGGTGACGGCCGCAACACTCACCCGCGATCTTGCCGTCCTGGTGGACAAGGTGGACCCGTCAGCGCGGGTCGACGACATGCTCATCACGCTCCTCCCCGGGGAGAGTGCGACATTCACCGTCTGCTCCGAGGTCGAGCTCGACTGTGCGACCCTGACGGCACCGACGGTGCTGCGCAGCGCAAACCAGCTCATGCGGCCATGAACGGCTCAGCGGGCGTTAGGGGTGAATCGTGCCAGCCATCCGGCGATCGGGCGCTGCTGCTCGCCCTGCTGGGCAGCGAGCACGATCAAGATCACGGTGAGGGCCGGCGTCACCCACTGCAGAACGCGCTGCCGTCGCTGCAGGGATTCGAGTTCTGCGGACGCACCGGGACCACCTTCGGTGGTTCCGTCGGTCGCTTCCCCCGCGTGCTTGCTCATCTGCTTGCCCAGGATGCCTGAATACAGGGTTGTTCCCGCGGCCGCGCCGGTGAGCGCCAGCTTCACGATGGTGTTCGCGCGTCCCTCCGGCTGACCGGCCAGGCGCGCCTTGTTGCCCAGGATCAGGCCGGCCCCGCCGACGCCGTGCGCGATGAGTGCGGCTACCTGGACGGGTGCCCACCTCTTCCACCCCTCACTGGCCAACGCCACTCGTTCCCTGGGGTTATTCGAGGTCGCGGCGCTCCCGTTGAGCCCGACAGCTCCCATCAATGCCCCGCCCGCCCAGACGGCCAACCCCACGTCATGCAGGCTTCTTACCCAAGTGTTGCGTCCAGCCATGGTGTACTCCCTTTCGGTACGGTTCGTCTTCCCCGACGGAATATGCAGGGACAGACACTAGCTACGACGCATGCCGCGACCGATTCCTCACGCGCAGCACTCCACACCGCCACGTCTCACAGTTTCTTCCCAGTCTGAGCGTCTGCGCTCCAACCGGCCGCTTTCGAAAACGCGCATGGCTACTGGTTCCTAAGTCGACTCCGTGTGCCGCGTGTCGCGTGCATATACTGGCGCCATGAATTCCGACGACACAAATGCACAGCAGAATCCCAACGGTTCCACGGACGTCACTCCAGACACGGTTGAGAAGACGGAAGCACTCGCCGACGGGTCGCAGAGTGACGCTTCCGCGCCGACCGATGACGACACCGCTTCTGGCGGTCCCGCCGACTGACTGCGAGCATCCGCCCGCCTGACGAACTGGGGCAGTCGCGGTCGCCCGAATCGCCGGTGCTCCGGGTGCTGCACTGTCCGAAGCCGGGGCCGCAACATTCACCGAGAGGAAAGCCGACATGTTTGCAGCCAGTTTCTATTCCGTCACGCCAGGCAGATTCCATGAAGTGGCAGCCGTCTATCCGCGCCATCGGGCTTACCTGAATGAATTTGCACTGGACGGTGACGTCATCATGATCGGAACCTTCGGCAATCCTGAACAAGAAGGTTCGATGGCGATCTTTCGCTCACGACAAGCGGCGGAGAGATTCATCCGTGGCGATCCCTTTGTCGTCGAAGGACTTGTTGCCGAACCCACGATCCTGGATTGGGATCCACTCATCTTCAGCAACTAGCCACCGGGATCTGTTGCCGAACCGCCAGCACCGGAACTTCATTCGCCGGTCACTGCCGAATGATGGTGCCCCCGCTGGGGGTCGAACCCTAGATCCGACCCAGGCAGGGCATCACACATGGTCAACTTCCGCGTAATTTAAACGATTTTCGGTCACCTCGGCACCAGCGAAATCAAGGTGATTTCTGGCAAGTGTGGGCAAGATGTGGGCACCGATGTCCTGAGACATAACACCTGAAACATAACGCTCAGCAGTGTCGGTGAGGCTACGGCCGCGAATGTCGAGTGCACAAATCCTTCGAGCGCGTTGATCGCACGGGGATTGGCCGATAGAGAATCCTCAACCGAACACCCCCACTTTTGACGACACGCCCGTAACGTGTGATCGGCAGCCCTCGGTGGCGCTGTTCTGGCATCTTTCAGTGGCTCACTCGGCGTCCGCATCCGCCTTGCTTGGCGCCGGTGGCCGAACCGCCGAAAACGCCGGGGCGGTTGAAGACGCCTGAGCGACGCCACGAGAGGCGCGCGTTTCCCGCGCCGCCCCTCCTGCCTTTCGCCGCCGCAGTAGCTCGTGTCAGCGCTCGTCCAGTAGCGACAGGATATCGGCGGTGGTTCCGGTCTCGCCCAGTCTTGGGAAGATGCGGGTCGTGCTGTACTCGTGCGCTTCGAGTGCCATGTCGGTCATCGCGTCGACGGCGAGGGTGACGTGGAATCCGTGCTCGTGGGCGTACCGAGCAGTCGATTCGACGCCGATGCTGGTCGCGATGCCGGTGAGGACGACCTGGGTGATGCCGAGACCTTTCAGGTGCTCGTCGAGGCCCGTGTTGGTGAAGGCACCCCAGGTGAACTTGGTGACGGTGTGGTCATCGGGGTGCTGGTTCAGCTCCGGGACAAGGTCGGCCCAGTCTGCAGGGCGTTCCGTGGCAGCTCCGCCCGACTGATCGGTGCGGCCTGGAGCGGATCCGCCGACGGTGACGAGCACGACCGGGAGGCCGTGGCGGCGGAACGCATCAGCGAGCTGTGCGGAACGGTCGATCACTTCGGAGGCGGGGTGCGCGGTGGGGTAGCTGACGACGCCGTTTTGGAGGTCGATGACGATCAGGGCGGCGCCGGCGTCGAGAGTGGTGACAGGCATGGTTCTCCTCGGTGGTGCGCATCGACGGATGCGGGATCTGGTGGTGGACTACGTGGTGGACTCGGTGGTGGTTCGAGCGGGTATCTTCCGGTCGAGGATCGTCAGCAGCAGGACGCCGAGACCGATGAGGACGACGGCCCAGGCGATGACGTGGAACCCCGCGTCGGTAGCTGCGGAGCCGAAGGCAATGCTGACGAGGCTCGAGGAGAAGATCGCTCCGAAGTACGCGAACGTGCGGTACAGGCCCGAGGCGACACCGATCTCGGCGGCGGGGGTCTGAACGTAGAGGACGGCTTGGTTGGCGAAGCCGCTGAACCCGTTGCCCACTCCGAACAGCAGCGACATCAGGATTAGCGCCCAGACGCTCGAGGTGTGGACGATGCTGAGCATCACGACACCCGTCGCGAGGAAGGCGATCCCGCTGATGACGAGTGGCCACCGGACGAGCCCGCGGCTGGAGACGAGGCGGGCGATGACGATGCTGATCGCGGACATCGGCAACAAGATTAGTCCGACCTGCGATGCTGTGTAGTGCGCGGCGCCTTCCATCCACTGGCTCGTGCCGTACAGAGCGGTATAGAGGCCGAGGGCTACGAGGAACTGCCGCAGGTACGTCCGGAACAGCCCGTGGTTGCGGGCGAGCATCCGAACGTCGATCAGGGGCGTCGCGGCTCGCTGTTCCCAGAGGATGAGGGCTGTCCCGAGGACCACGGCAACGGCGATGAGTAGCCAATCGGGATGGTCGAGTTGCTGCAGGAACAGCAGCAGGCTGGCGACGGTCCCGGCGAAGAGGAGGATCCCGGGGACGTCGATCAACGAGAATAGGGGCTGCCGGTTCCCCGGCGCGGAGGGGGCGTCCTTCGGCACGCCAACGAGGGTGAGGACGAGGGCGACCAGGGCGAGCGGCACGTTGACGAAGAACAGTGCACGCCATCCGAAGGCTCCGGTGAGGATGCCGCCGAGCGGGAGGCCGATAACGGTGGTGATCTGGGAGGCAATGGAGAAGTTGCCGAGGACGCGGCTGGGCACACCTGTCTTCATCGCGTCCGCGCGCTGCCGAATGAGAGCCATTGCCGTCGGGAACGCTGCCGACGTTCCGACACCGATGAGAGCGCGTGAGAGGACCAGGAACCCGAAGGCAGGAGCAAGGGTACCGATCACGCCAGCGACGAATAGGATCGTGACACCGGAGAGGAACACTCGGCGTGCGCCGAAGACCTGCGCGAACTTGCCCATGGTGGGCTGCATGACCGCACTGCAGAGGTACAGCACGGAGACGAGCGACGCGGTGGTGGCAGGGCCCTCGTGGAAATCGAGGCCGATCCCGACGAGGCCGGTGGCGATCAGCGAACTATTGATCGGGTTGAGGCTCGACCCGATCAACAACGGGCTGAGGAAAGTCCAGCCGAACGGCTTCGCCGATGACGGCTGACTGTGCTTTGCTGTCATCGTATTGGCCTGACGTTCTCCGTCATGGATGCGCGATCCGCGACGGGCTGGAGAGCGGTGCTTGACATAGGGATCCTCTGAGATGATGGCGCGCTGACAATCGGCACGTCGTTGACGTGGCGTGCGCACCGTTCGTTAGAGGACGGTGGCGCCGTCCGTGGAGCTCGCGGAGCGAAAGCGGGTGAGTCGACTAAGGAGACTGCGCCAGGCGGCGGAGCATCGCCGTCACGGAAGCCAATGCCGTGAGCTCCTCGGCCGAGAGTGTCGAGCTGATGGCTTGGGTCAACCAGTCCTCTTTCTGTAGGCGACCCGTGCGGTACTGCTCGATAGTGAAATCTGTAATGCTCAGGATCGTCTTGCGGCCGTCGCTCTCATCCGGACAGCCTGCGACAAGCCCTTGTTCTTCGAGGGCGGCGACGATCTTACCCATTGACTGAGGCCGGATACCTTCGAGTCGCGCCAAGGCCGAGCTCGTCATGGCGCCCTCGCGTTCGAGTCGAGCGAGGACCGAGGCCTGAGACTTCGTCAAATCGTTGCCCTCGACCTGGACGCGGAGCCGGCGCACCAGCTCACCGAGCGTCGCGCGGAGGTCCGCTGCGAGGTCGCGGGCATCGAGGCTATCGATCGAATCACTCATGATCACAGAGTACCATATATGAAGATAACTTCACACCTAGCTTCAGTCCGGAGACTCCCCCGACAACAGACGACCGACCCGCTACCTCACGGTTCTCCGAGGCTTCGGCTTGAGTTTTGGCCGGCAGACAGTCTCCAGCCAATGGGTCGCCCACTGCTCTACGGTTCGCCGCCGATCCAACGGTGCCCCGTAGATCTTGATCTCTTCTTTGAGCTCGTTGAGCTTGTCACGGGCGCCCCGCTGGGTGCGCGAGGTGACCATCCCTTGCTTCCGTCGTCCATCGGGAGTGAAGCCGATGTCGATGACGCCGCGCCAGAGATTCTTCCAGGGGATGCTGGAAGGCCACGCTTTCCGACCAGCGGTGAGGACGTATCCGGTCGCGTCCAGCTACCAGTAGGCGTCCGGCGTCGGATAGTCGAACCCAATATCAGGACCGAGATTTTCTTCCTCTGCTCGACTCGAGCGACACCGGCATCGCGGAAGATCCTAGGTGGTGGGGCCGACGCAAAGTCACTTGTCGGCATGATTGAACGTATGAACTCACGTGCGACGACAATGCGGGCAGTGCGGAACACCACACACGGTGGACCCCGGCTCCTCGAAACACACACGATCCCGATTCCCGTCCGCGCACGAGGCGAAGTCCTCGTTGAGGTTCATGCCGCCGGGGTCGCCTACCCGGATGTGCTGCAATCTCGGGGCGAGTACCAGCTGCGCGTCCCGGTTCCGTTCACCATTGGGAGCGAGTTCTCCGGGATCGTCGTCGACGCCGATGTCGACTCGGGATTGGCGGCCGGCGACCGCGTTCTGGGCGTTGCCGGTTCTGGCGCGTTCGCAGATTTTGTGGTCACGCCGGCGGATCGCGTCCTGCCGCTTCCGGATGAGATCGACTTCATCGCGGCGGCGGCCATGCCCATCAATGTCCTGAGCGCAGAATTCGCCCTGGGGGAACGCGGCAATCTCCGTGCGGGCGAGACGGTGCTCATCCACGGCGCCGCGGGCGGTCTCGGAGTGGCACTCACCCAACAGGCGAAGTTGCGCGGCGCCGAGGTCATCGCCGTCGTCTCCACGCCGGAGAAGGCGCAACTGGCGCGAGACGTCGGGGCAGACCACGTCATCCGGCCACACGACTTCCTCAGCGAGACTCGCAGAATCACGCACGGCCGCGGGGTGGACATGGTGCTCGATCCAGTCGGTGGCGAACGGTTCACCGACTCGCTACGTGCGCTGGCGACCCGCGGCCGGCTCCTCGTTCTCGGGTTCACGGGCGGCAGCATCCCCACCGTGAAGGTGAACCGCCTGCTCCTGAACAACACGACCATCATCGGCGTCGCGTGGGAGGGACTGATGCCGACCTGCTCCGTCTCGCTTCCCGCCCAATGGAAACGCCTGGCACCCTCCGTCGCCCGAGGCGCGCTCGCCCCCGTGATCCACGAGGTGGTGCCGTTCGAGGAGGCCGCCGAAGCGGTCGCCGCCCTGGACGAACGACGGGCTGTCGGAAAGATGGTTCTCACGGTGCGTGCCCGCCGTTAGACGCCGGTGGCGCACTCGGATACTCCGCCCCGATCGCTGCGTTCCATGCGGGTGACGGCCATATCGACCAGAGCTCGATAGGCGTCGCGCACCATGCCCTGATCGAGCGGATCGCCGGGGTGGAGGGCCCGGTAGCTCCACCACCCCCACATGAGGGCGTCGACAGCGCGGGCCGTGCCCTCCGACAGAGAGCCACGAAGAATCATGATCGAGTCCCTCTGGAGGTCGCGGAGGACTTCCGCAATCCGGGGACTGCGCGCGCCGTAGAGGTGCATCTCTTCATACAAGCGGATGTCCGCGAGCATTGGAGCTGTCGACCCGCACGTGGCGGCCACGAGCGCGTCAACGACGTCAGTGTCGAGACGGGCGTCGCGCATCGGGGCCGCGTATCGCGGTTCGAGTCCGTCTCGCAAGGTCTCGAACGCGCTGACGATCAACGTCTCCAGGTCGGCGAAATAGTAGGTCGTGGACCCGAGCGGCACGCCGGCCTGCACGGCGATGCGTCGATATGACGCCGCGTGCACGCCTTCTGACGCGATGACCTCCAGTGCTGCCCGAAGGATCCGGGTTCGGCGCTCCGGGTCATTCGGCTTGCCCTTCCTCACGCGACCCCCTTGATGTCAGACAAAGTATGTACCATTGTACGCAGATTCAGATATCCCAGAAACGGGCAGTGACCCCAGGAAGACGACATGCAGGGTGACACACTCCAGCAACACGCCCGAGAGCGCGTCGGGGAGCTTCCCGGCGCGGAGCTCGAGCATCCCTTCGGGCCCGACTGGGAGGTGTTTAAGGTCCGTGGAAAGGTCTTCATGCTGATGACCGAAATCACTGGTGAGCCGATCGTGATCGTCAAGGCGGACCCGGAAGACAGCAGATCTCTCCGCGAGCAGCATCAGGACATCACGCCGGGATACCACATGAACAAGCAGCATTGGATCACCTTGAATCCAGGCGGGGACCTGCACGAGTTTCTCGTCGATGAGCTTGTCACCGAGTCCTATCTGCTCGTGGTCGAGAATCTGCCGCGCGCAAAACGCCCGGTCGATCCCGACCTGTTCGGCCACCGGAGGGGACTGTGACACTCTCGGGCGGCCAGCTGCAGCAGCACGCCCGTGGTATCGCGGCGGCGCTTGAGGACGTCACCAATGGGCGCCCGTTCACTCCGCACCTCGATGTGTGGAAGGTACACGACAAGGTCTTCCTCATCGTCACCGACGATGATCCGGACCTGCAGATCATTACCGTGAAAGTTGATCCCCACCAGGCGGACGCGCTCCGCCGCGACGTCGACACAATCACGAGCGGTCGCTATTTTGACAAGCGGCATTGGATCTCCATCGGACCCGGTGCCGGGATCACGAAACAGCTGATCGAATACCTGGTGCACGCCTCATACGACCTCGCACACGACCGCGAACTGGGGCGGCAGCCGTGAGCGAGACACCGTCACTCTTCGACATCGACGACGCCTCACGACCGCTCGCTGATCGGCTCAGGCCACGAACCCTGCACGACGTCATCGGGCAGGACCATGTTCTCGGGGCGGACGCACCGATCGGGCGAATGGTCAACGCACAGAGACTCATGTCGATGGTGCTCTGGGGGCCACCCGGGTGCGGCAAGACCACGATCGCGCGGCTTCTCGCCGAGCAGACCAACCTCGCATTCGAACCCCTTTCTGCCACTTTCGCCGGCGTCGCCGACCTTCGAAAAGTGTTTCAATCAGCGCGGCGCCGGCGCGAGGTCGGTCAGGGCACGCTGCTGTTCGTCGACGAGATCCACCGCTTCAACCGCGCCCAGCAAGACTCATTCCTTCCCTACGTCGAAGACGGCACCGTCATCCTCGTCGGCGCGACCACGGAGAACCCCAGCTTCGAACTCAACGGAGCACTGCTCTCCCGCACCCAGGTCTTCGTTCTGAAGCGCCTCGACGACGTTGCGCTCAGCACCCTCATCACCCGCGCCGAAGCGCTCATCGGTCAGCCGCTACCGCTGACCGATGAGGCGCGTCAGGCTTTGATCGCGATGGCGGACGGTGACGGCCGGTACCTGCTGAACATGATCGAGCAAGTACACGCCCTGCCCGCACCCGTCGACCCGGCCACCCTCGCGGCCGCCGTGCAGAGACGGGCACCGCTGTACGACAAAGCGCAGGAAGGCCACTACAACCTCATCTCGGCGCTCCACAAGTCGATGCGCGGCTCCGACCCAGACGCAGCCCTGTACTGGTTGGCGCGGATGCTCGACGGCGGTGAAGACCCCCTGTTCATCGCCCGCCGCATCACCCGCTTCGCCACCGAGGACATCGGCATGGCCGACCCGAACGCCGTTCAACAGGCCCTCGCCGCCTGGGATGTCTATGACCGCCTCGGCTCACCCGAGGGAGAACTCGCACTCGCGCAAGCCGTCATCTACCTGGCGACCGCGCCGAAATCGATCGCCGTGTACCGCGGATTTACCAAGGCTCGCGCCGCCGCGAAACGGACCGGATCGCTGATGCCACCCGTGCACATCCTCAACGCCCCGACCCGCCTCATGAAAGACCTCGGCTACGGCGACGGCTATCAATACGACCCGGACACCGAGAACGGGTTCTCAGGCGCGAACTTCTTCCCAGAGGGGATACCCCGACAAACCTTCTACGAACCCACCACCGAGGGATATGAGCGAGCCATCTCCGCACGGCTACGCCACTGGGCCCAGCTCCGGGACGGTGACACCAGTGGCCCCGCTCCCGAATCGGACGCGGACTAACTCACCTCCGAAAGGAACCACCGCATGACCAACACATCCCCAACGCACGCCGTACGTTCCTGGCTCGGAATCCCCTACGCGACAGCAGAACGCTTCCGCCGACCCACCCTGATGCCATTCGATCCCGAACTGCGTTACGACCAGAAAGGTCCCACACCGCCGCGAGCCCGGTCGTTTCGGCCGGGCAGGGAGTGGTCAAGAGCCCAAAACGGCCCTCTGGAGAGCCCAACTCCCGCGGAATTACGCGGAAGTTCGGAGCCAGATGATGGTGCCCCCGCTGGGGGTCGAACCCTAGATCCGCCCCAGTCAGGGCTTCACGATGGCCCAACTTCCGCATAATTTCAACGTTTTTCGGTCACTCAGGAACATGAAGAATCACAGTGATTTCTGGCAAATGTGGGCAAAATGTGGGCACGGTAGCAATGCCGCTGTGATGTGTGATGTATCGAGACATGGGTGACAGTTCTGTATCAGGACATCGGTAACACTTCCTGTATCAGGACATCGGTGACAGTTAGATGGTTTTCGGTCGCCGTCCGCGGGGTTCCCTGGTCGCCGGCCCCGCCGGCTTCACCTTCGGAGCCCAGGCCAGCCTGATAATCGCGGCCGATACGATCGCCGTGGCTATCACCCTCACCACCCGCCTCACGGGGCGCGGATCGTAAGCCAGACCAAGATCGTACCCAACCGTCGGCAGAACGGACTCGCTGCCCGTCGCACAATTGGGGCGGCTTTTCTCGCACACGATCGAATCCCACGCGACGCGAAAAGGGAACGTCTCGGTCGCCCCCGCATCGAGCCATAATGTCGGCAGTGTGGTGCGGATTCCCGATGCATCCGGAAGAATGTCGCGGAATGCCCGCTCCTCAACGCTTCCGTCAAGTACCGTGTCGACCGTACCGTTGCAACAGCCACGCAGAACGAGCTAGATCGATCGATGCCCTCGTGCCACAGTTCTCGAAACGATCGACATGTCGGATCTCAGTTGGAAGCTGGTCATCGCAGGGCAGGCGACGATTGTGGAAACCCAGAAGCGAAACGGCAGCTGGGTGCGGACATCTGTTTCGGCAGTCGAGGGTCAGGGCGTGGCCTATTTCGTCACCGATAGCTCGTCCGGCAAGGTCAAGCGCATCCGGAACTTTCGTACTGTGAGGGTCGCAGCATCGACGTATCGCGGCGTCCCCACCGGCGAGTTCTACGCCGCCACGGCCCGTCGGCTGGAGGGCGCTGAAGGCGACGAAGCTCTTCGTGAGATCCGGCGCGCCCATCCGGTTGTGTTCGGAGTGATCATCCGCGTTCGCTACTGGGTCCACCGAATTGACGGCGCCTGTTTCGAACTCTCCCGGCTACGGCCGCTTGACGCGCCAGAACGCTAGCGCTCAGCAGCCCCAATGTCACCGAATCTTCGCGCCGAGGGGAAGGACCAGGCAATGCAGGAGCAGGAAGTTCCGATCATCTTTGGTGCCACCGGACGCGTCGGTTCGGCGGCGGTGCGTATCGCTTTGGAGCGCGGTTTGGACGTCATCGCAGTTGCCCGGGATCCGCACAAGCTCACGATGACGCACGAGCGTCTGCGCGTCATCGCCGGTGACACCCTGGACTCTGAGAGTGTCACCGCGACCCTTGGCGAAGGCAGAAGCCTGGGCGCAACGGCGGTCGTCATGGTGGTGGGCGCCAACCCGTTGAAGGCCTCAACCGTTGTCACCGAGACGGTCCGAAATATCACGGAAGCGATGCCGAAGGTGAATCTGAGCCGCTACCTCGGCATCAGCGGAGCGGCACAGATGCCCGCGACTCGCCTCGGGCGCGTGTCCCAGGCAGCGATCAAATTGTTCATCAAAGCGGCCCGGGACCACCAGGGTGCGTATGACATTCTGACGCCCACGACCCTGGACTATGTTCTCGCCGGCTGCCCGTATATCAAGGATGGGCAGGGCAGCGGCTCGTGGGTCGAAGAACCCGGCCGGTTCCCGGGCGGGTTCAAGACGATCACTCCCCCGGACGTCGCTGATTTCCTGATCACCGAGCTGACTCGCCACCGCTACTCACGCCAGATAGTCGGAATCTGGCACTAGGCCGGCCGTCGATACGCGGATGCAGACCCGAAACGCCGGGGATTCCGTCGAGGACTCGTGGGTACCTACCCGATCGCGCCTGCGACCGATGCCCTGAGCGCGGGCACTAAGTCAGCCTCGAACCATGGGTTGCGCGCTTGCCAACGGAAGTTGAGCGGGGACGGGTGCACCACGGGAAACACCTCGGGCAGGTACTCTCGAAACGCTCGGACGGTCTCGGTGAGATTTCTCTTGGCACGACCGACCAAATACTGGTCTTGCGCGTACTTGCCGACGAGCAATGTCACACGAATCCGCGGGAGCTGGCCCAAGATGAGCGGATGCCATCTCGGTGCGAAGTCTTTTCGGGGTGGCAAGTCCCCGCTGGCGCCTTTGCCGGGGTAGTAGAAGTCCATCGGCAGGATCGCAAACAGCTCGGGGTCTCGGAATTGAGCCTCCGTCACACCCAGCCACATCATGAGCTTTGCGCCACTTGCGTCGTCCCAGGGGATGCCGGAGGCTTGCGCCCTCTGGCCAGGCGCCTGACCGATGATCACGATCCGAGCGGCAGGGTCAGCAACGAACAAAGGCCCCACGCCTTGCTTCGCCCAGTCCGAATTCGCGGGATCCGTGTTGATGGCCCGCCGGATCTCCTCAATAGTCACGTGTTGTTCCAGATGTCGCGTTCTCGATGGGCGAAAGTAGCGAAGCCGATGGTCACGTCCCGCTGAGTGGTGGAGTTTCTCAACACCGTGCGGGTCAGTTGTTCTAGCTTAGGCGGCGGCGAGTTCTGGGAGAATCACCGCCTCGTCCATGACCTCGATGGGGTCGTTCATGGTGGCCAGCTCGAGCATGGATGCTTCGGAGAAGTAGCGCCGTTCGCCGGCCTCCCATTCGTCGTGCTGCTCGATCAGAACCGACCCGGCCAAGCGCAGCAGGGCCGCGGCGTTGGGGAAGATACCGACGACGTCGGTGCGGCGTTTGATCTCCTTGTTCACTCGTTCCATTAACCGGCTCTCGTTGTCAGGTCAAGGGGATTGGGGGTTTTGGTGTCACCGTCGGACTTGGCGGAGGTG
>NZ_JASJVI010000070.1:0-20434 GCF_035019865.1 Cryobacterium sp. 10I5 | reverse complement strand
CCATCTCGCCGAGCGGGCCCGCCGCCCCCACTCTGTCGGCCGGGTTCCAGGACGTCACGATCGACGGCAACGCGTTCGGGCTTTTCGTCACTCACGCCGCCGGTGTCACCATCACAGACACCCGGATCACGAACAGCCTCGTCGACGGTCTCGTCTTCCACCGGTTCGTGTCCGACACGACCGTGACCCGGACAAGCGCCGTCAACAGCGGCGTCGACGGATTCACGGTGGCCAGGTCGAGCTCGGGGATCATGTTCGACCAGATCACCGCGACGAACAACGGGCGCAACGGAGTATCGATCGACGGCCGTTCGCTGGCCGATGGTCCGAGTGCGATCGGCACCAGTGTGGAATCCTTCGGTTCGAGTACAGTGACTCGCAGCACCGTCGAAGACAACCGGAGGTACGGGATCGAACTCAGCGGAGGTCAGGCGCTCGGTGTGTACTCGAGTCTCATCGCGCGCAATGACATGGGCATCGTGCTCGACGACGGGGCATCGGGTGTCGTCGTGGCGGGGAACACCCTGAAGGACCAGTCCCGCCAGTCGATCGCCGTTCGCGACCGGGTTACCGCTACCAGTGTTCGCAACAACTCGATCAGCGGCAGCCCAACGGGGGTGTACGTCCGAAACGCCGGAGCAAGCATCACCGACAACACTATCCGGGCCGCCTCCAACCACGCCGTGAGCCTCGTCGGAGACGTCACATCGGTCAGGGTCGTGAGCAACGCCCTCTCGGGCTCCGGCGCCGTTCCGGTGTGGGACGAGACCTCGACCGGGGCGGTCGTCGCAGGCAACAACCTCACGGGCTGGCAGCGCGCGACGACGGCCCTCACTCTGGCCCGGTCCGTGTTCCAGCCACTCACCGTGGTCTGGCTGTTGCTCGCCCTGCTGCTCCTCGTGACGGCACTAACCCGCAGCGGTCCCCAGTTCGGCACGATCCGGCATCCCTACGCCGAGCGCGTGCCACTCACGTCGCTCTCCCGGGGCATCGTTTCACGCGAGTCCGTCGGCGGCGCCCCCTGATGCCCGATGCCGACGACCGGGCGGATGCCCCGGCGCGCCGCCGGACGCCGTCGCGCTTGCAATGGGTACTCACCGCCGGCGTCCTCGGAGTTGCAGTCGTCAGTGTCGCCGTCATGGTGATCGTCGCCATGACGGGTCCGACCCAGAACGTCACCCAACCCACCACGCCCCCGTCCACATCGCCGGCTTCGCCTCCACCCGAGACCGTGGCCGGCTGCCCGCCGTTCACGGTGACGGTCACGACCGCGCGCGAACTCCAGGCCGCCCTCGACGCCGTGAATCCCGGCAGTGTGATCGGCCTGGCCCCCGGTGTCTATCAGGGCACATTCACACTCCGCACCAGTGGCACTGCCGACGCGCCGGTCGCACTCTGCGGCACCGCCGGGAGCATCCTCGACGGCGGCGGTGTGCAGGGTGGGTACGTGCTGCATCTCGACCGGGTGGCGTACGTGCACCTGATCGGGTTCGCCGTGCGCAACGGCCAGAAGGGCGTGATGGCGGACCAGACCCGGAACTCGCTCATCCAGGGTCTCCAGGTGTCCCAGATCGGCGACGAGGCGGTGCACCTGCGCAACAACAGCACCGACAACCGCGTCGCGGACAATCAGATCAGCGACACCGGCCTCCGCCGGCCGAAGTTCGGTGAGGGTGTCTACGTCGGAACGGCCGAGAGTAACTGGTGCGACGTGAGCGGCTGCGAGCCGGACCGCAGCGACCGGAACACGATCATCGGGAACCGGATCTCGGCGACGACCGCGGAAAGCGTGGACATCAAAGAGGGCACGAGCAACGGCATCCTCCAGCAGAACAGCTTCGACGGTTCGGGAATCACCAGCGCCGATTCCTGGGTCGACGTCAAGGGCAACGGCTGGATCATCGACGGGAACACCGGCGTCAATTCGCCGATGGATGGGTTCCAGACCCACCAGATCCTCGACGGCTGGGGTGTGGGCAACACCTTCCGCAATAACCAGGCCACGGTGAACGGCCCCGGCTACGGGTTCGCCCTCAAGCCGGCGAACGACAACGTGGTCGAGTGCAGCAATACGTCCGCTGACGCCGGCGAGGGCTCCTCGAACGTCCGCTGCGCTACCGGTTGACCCGGAAAACCAAATGGTCACTTGAAATTTCCTCAGTAACGTGTAACGTCGTGTGAACAAACGTTCCAAGTTTCCGGCAGCATTCTTGCCGTAATCTGCAGGCTGCTGTTGATCCCCGCTTCGCCTCTGTCATCGTGCACGCGACCGGTTCGGCTCCTGTCTTATTACAGGGTGCTACCGATGTCACTTGCCTCATTCTGTCGATGCAGTCATGCAGTCATGCCTTCATGCCTTCATGCCGTCATGCCGTCATGCCGTCATTCGGTCATGCGGTCATGCCGTGATGCCGTGATGCCGTCGACGACGTTCTGTGGCGCCCTGTCCACTCCGACAGGGAGTTGTCGGCCTCGTGGTCCACCCGAGGTTCGACCGGTCAGGCAGTCTTCCTGTTTCACTCCACAGGAAGCTGTTGATTTCGTGCTCCACTCATTCACTCGTTCATCCCACACAATCCCGCTCTCCCCCGTCAAACGACGGCTCTCCCCGGGTCGCATCGCCGCCGCCACCTTCCTGACCGGCGCCGTCGCGCTGGCGGGGGTCATCCTCGCCCCCGCCACGGCCCATGCCGCGACGGTCACGAACGTGTCGACATCCGCCCAATTGAAAACAGCGCTCGGCAACGCGAAGCCCGGCGACACCATCCATCTCACCGACGGCACCTACACCGGCAAATTCGAGGCCTCGGCCGCCGGAACCGGTGCGGCGCCCATCACCCTGACCGGCTCACGAGCCGCCGTGCTCACCACCGGATCGACCGGTTCCGGATACGCCCTGCACGTCACCGGGGGGCATTGGAACCTCACGGGATTCCGGGTCGACAAGGCCGCCAAGGGCATCGTGCTCGACGATTCCGACTACACGGTCATCTCGAGCGTCGACGTCGGGCACATCGGCCAGGAGGGTGTGCATGTGCGGCACAGCAGCACGAACGTGGTTCTGCGGAACTCCTACGTTCATGACACCGGCCTCACCTCCTCGAGCTACGGCGAAGGCGTCTACGTCGGCAGCGCGAACAGCAACTGGAGTTCAGTCATGGGCTCCTCGTCCTCCCCGGACAAGTCGGACAACGTGCTGATCCAGAACAACCGGATCGAGGACAACGCCGCCGAGGGGATCGACATCAAGGAGGGCACGACCGGCGGACGCATCACCGGCAACACCTTCCGCCATTCCGGCTACTCCGGCGACAACTCGGCCGATTCCTGGGTCGACGTGAAGGGCAACGGCTACGCCGTCTCCGGAAACTCCGGATCCTCAACCCTCGAGGACGCCTTCCAGGTCCACTCCGTGCTCTCCGGGTGGGGCGGCGGGAACGATTTCGCCGCCAACACCGTCACCGGCGGCGTCCCCGGCTACGAGGTCAACAACGCCTCGACGACCGCGGGCAACGTCGTACACTGCAAGACCTCCGGCGCCGGAAGCGGCCTCACCAACAAGGGCTGCAAGTAGGCATCGCAACTCCGCACTGAGTTGCGGAGAAAACACCTTTCCCGCCTCCACGAAGGTGTTTTCTCCGCAACCGGCCGGCCAGCCGAGTGCACCTCGCATTGACCGCGCGACGCAACGGTCGCATGATGGCCACACAGGGCGAGCCGTCCTGCCGAGAGAGCGGACGAATCCAATGAGTGACACCGGTGCGTTTCAGATTGTTGTGGGCGTGGATGGATCAGAGCAGTCATTGAAGGCGCTCGAGTGGGCGATCGTCGAGACGAAGCTGCGGAGCGCGGAGCTCACCATCGTGACGACGTGGTCGTACCCGATCATGGCGGGGACCCCAGGAGACATCGTTCCAGAAGACTCGTTCAAAGAGGTCTGCGAGCGCATCCAGGCTGAGGCCGTCCAGACCGCGGCCGATGCCGGCCTCACCGCGACAGGCCGCATCGTGCGAGGCAGTGCGGTCACCGTGCTCCTGGAGGCCGCCGAATCCGCCAGTCTCCTCGTCGTGGGCTCGCGGGGCCGCGGCGGCTTCACCGGCCTCCTGATGGGGTCGGTGTCCAACCAGCTCGTGCATCACGCAGCGTGCCCCGTGCTCGTCGTCCGGTCGAAGCGCGCCCCGCAGCCCCAGGGGTGACACCAGCACCCTGGGGCGCTGTGACTATCTACTCGGCCGGCAGAGCAACACGATCAGGATGATCACGCCGACGATCGGGAGCAACAGGAACCAGAGCCATTTCCAGGAAAGGCCCGCGTCCCTCAGGCGCCGCACCGCGACCGCGAGGAACGGCAGCACGATGACGACGATCCAGAGCGTGGAGAACAACCCGAACGCCGACGAGGGATTGATCGTCGAGTCGAGCGTGCTCAGTGCGAAGTCGACGATCGTCACGAAGAGCACCCACCACCAATACTCCGATCGGCGGGCGACTCCCGTGAACTGGCCGTACTTGCTGAAGACGGACGAAATCGCTTGGCCGAAGGTCATTGAGGTTCCTGACTCAGAAAAAGGGTGCCGGTCGTACCGGACGTTTGTTCATCCTCCCAGATTCCGGCTAGTGGCTCTTGAGATGGCGCATCTTGACGATGCTCACGACCACGGCGACGGCCGATCCCGCGACGGCCACGAACAGGGCATTGTTGGCTCCCTGCGCTTCGAGGGCCGGTGAAACGGACGACGCGCCTACGAGCACCAGGGCGATGCTCACGGCGGCGGCGCCCATGGACTGGGCCAGGGTCCGGTTCACATTCATCACCCCCGCCATCGCACTCGCGTGCCGGATAGGAGTCGCCGCCATCATGTCCCGATTGTTCGGCGGCTGGAAGATGGCGAAGCCCAGCCCGGTCAGGCCGGTGCTCGCGAGCACGAGCCAGACCGGCGGCTGGCCGCCGAGGAGCGACAGGGCGAGCAATCCGAAGGTGAAGACCGTCAGGCCGACCACGGGGAGCGTGCCGCCGGGGTACTTGTCGGCGAGACGACCGGAGAGCGGCGACATGATGACGATGAGGAGCGGCCAGGGGGTGAACAGCAGGGCGGATTGGAGCGGGCTCGCGTGATAGGCGCTCTGAAACAGGAAGGGCAGCGCTATGAAGGCGGCGCCCTGGCCGAAGAACGACCAGAAGGCCGTGAGGACGGCGAGTGTGACGCGCCCGTTGAACAGGCTCGGCGGCAGAACCGGCCGGGTCGCCCGCCGTTCGATCAGCACGAACACGGTCGCCAGCAGCCCGCACGCGACCAGGAGGAGCCCGGCGACCCAGAGCGTCGTTGGGTCGGCGAGCTGATGGACGCCGAGCAGGAAGCACGCGATCGCGGCCGCCGCCGTAAGGGCGCCAGCCAGGTCATAGCCCCCACGGGTGGGAAACCGACTCGGCAGGAACACGCTCCCGAGCACGGTTGCCACGGCCCCGATCGGGAGGTTGATCAGGAAGAGCCACGGCCAGTCCAGATGGGCGAGGATGAGGCCGCCGAGGGTCGGCCCCGCACAGATGCCGAGGGCGACGACCATGGCGTTCATGCCGAGCACGAATCCCAGGCGTTCCGGCGGGAAGATGCGGCGGTAGATCGGGATCGCGACGGCGAACAGCATCGCGGCGGTGACGCCTTGAATCACCCGGCTGGCCACGAGCACACCGAAACTCGGCGAGAGGGCGCAGGCCAGCGAGGCGACCGTGAACGCCGGGGTGCCGATCAGGAACATCCTCCTGCGCCCGATCTGGTCGGCGAGGCCCGTCATCGCCGGAATGGAGCAGGACACCGCGAGGAGGAAGGCCGTCGCGACCCAGACGGCATCCGCCGGCCTCACGGCCAGGTCGTGCGCCAGCTGGGGAAGCGCGACATTGACGATGGAGGTGTCGATGTTGGTCATCAACATCGACATCAGCACGGCAATCATCGCCACGTTCCGGCGCACCGGGGACATCACGATCGTGTCGTCCAGGCTGGCCGGTACCGGGACGGGAAGTGCTGAAGACGTCACTGAAGATGTCCAATGGTTGATGGGGATCAACTAGTACACTATCGCGCACTCCCCCGCCGACCGCACGACCCGTCCCGCGGACGCAGTCAGGAGCGGGTTGCGACCTCATCCCGCGAAAGTTCGATTCCGGCGAAGGTGGGGTCGTCGTCGAAGGACTTGATCCGTGCCACCTGGTAGATGATCAGCGCATAGACCGCCTTGGCGAGGATATCGGCGACGGAATAGCCGACCTGCTTGAAGACCCAGGCATCCGATCCGGAGATGTTGAGCAGCGGCAGCAGGTACGCGATCGGGTAGACGCCCCAGCTGAGCAGGAGCAGGAACCGCAGCTGGCTCAGGATCTTGCGGACACCGGTCGGCTGCTGGTCGAGGGACTTACTCAGTTGCACGAAGAGCACGAAGAGGATGTAGGCGAACGGGATGGTTGAAAGCAGGCCGAAGAGTCCGCGAAGCCCATTGTCGCCGCTGATCTCCCCCGGATAGCCGAGGATGATCATGAGCGCTGCGGCGGGAACGAGCCTCCGCAGGAGCGCGGACTGAACGGACCGCACGAGGGCGAGTACCGCGACGAGCTCGACCAGGAGCAACGGAACGGTGAGGAGCCAGTCGACGTAGCGGTAGCCCTCGTTGAAGCCGGCGCCGACCGCCTGTGAATAGTCTCCCGTCCCTCCGACGGCATCGGTCACGAACGCCGCCTTGAACGAGTCGAAGATGCGGAAGTAGTGGTAGGCGGCGATGCCGCAGACCACGATCGCCACAGTGATGGCCTGACGGTACCGCGGCAGGATACGAGGCAGGGCGATCAGGAGGAAGACAGCAGTGAAGAGCTGCGCGGCGATGACGAGGGACAGGAAGTTGTATACGGTCTCGTACTGTCCGTGCGAGAGGATATCTGGAATCATGGCGTGCTCCATAGAAGGTCAGCGTTCCGGAGATAACTTAGATCTTCAATTACATAGCAAGTAAGCTAAATCGTCAACGGTTTTCTCGCCTGATTTCGCTAAGATCAGACGTACCAGTCGTGACAAGACAAGGCTCGCTCCAGCGCAGGCCGGAGGAAACATGTACCACTCCGAAGGGACCCCCCACACGCTCAGTGGCTTTCCCGCTGCTGCTTCCGAATTCGTGAGCGCGCTCGACGGCAACCGCCGCCGGATCGCCGAGCGCGCCGGCGTGTCAGGAACGGAACTCCGAGCGCTCTTCCGCATCGCACGGCTGGTGTCCATCACTCCCAAAGACCTTGCAACGTACCTCGGAATGACCACGGGTGCCGTCACGGCGATCTCCCGGCGCCTGGTCGACATGGGCCTGCTCCACCGGATCGACCATCCCGGTGATCGCCGCAGTCTCTATCTGGAGCTGACTCCCCACGGACACGACATCATGGGCGAGATCCACCGCGAATTCAACGACATGTTGTCGGCCTCCACCGCGGCGCTGGACGCCGCGCAGCTCGAGGCCTTCACCGCTGCGCTCACCTCGGTTGCCGCCGAAGTGCGGGTCAGGTCGTCGCAGCTCTGAGGCCTCGCCCACTGGCCGGGGGGAGGCGCGATGACAACGCCGTACTATCGGAGGATGAAGGTCATCACGGTCTACAGCACCAAGGGTGGGGTCGGCAAGACGACGACGGCCGTGAACCTCGCGTGGGAAGCCTCCCGGACCTCGCGTGTCCTGCTCTGGGACCTCGACCCGCAGGGCGCCGCGACCTTCGTTCTCAACGTCAAGCCCAAGGTCAAGGGCGGCGTCACCTCGCTCGTCAGCGGCAAGACTGGAGCAGCGGCATCCGTCAAGGCCACGGCATACGAACGCCTCGACGTGCTGCCCGCCGATGAGAGCTACCGTGACCTCGACCTCGTGCTCGACGCGGCCAAGAAGTCGACCCACCGTCTCGCGCGCATCCTCGAGTCGGTGGCCAAGGACTATGACGTCGTCGTGCTCGACTGCCCTCCGGGATCGTCCCTCGTCGCAGAGAACGCCCTGCGCGCAGCCGATGTGGTGATCGTTCCGCTGGTCCCTTCTCCGCTCTCGCTGCGGTCGCTCGACCAGGTGGTCTCGATCGTCACGGAGTCCGCGAAGGCCACGCCCATCCTGGCCTTCCTCACCATGGTCGATCGGCGTAAAACCGGGCACCGGGCAGCAGCCGATTCAATGCACGACGCCCGACCGGAGGTGCTCGCGATCAGCGTGCCCGCGACCGTCGTGGTCGAACGGATGGGTGCCGCACGCGCGCCGGTCGCAGCCTTCGCTCCGAACACGATTGCCGCCCGCGCCTACGAGGACCTCTGGGCCGCAGTCGCCGTGGCAGTACATCTTACGAAGCCGGCCACGAAGCCCACGAAGAAGAGCCATCCGAAGTCCCGGTGACAGTGACTGCTGCGGGGAAAGGCTGCTCCGCAGGCCGAGACCTGTCTGAGAAGACCACCGGAGGCAAAAAAGAACCCCTGAGATTCCGTGGGAAACTCAGGGGCTAAAGCTGGGGTACCTGGACTCGAACCAAGAACAACTGAACCAGAATCAGTCGTGTTGCCAATTACACCATACCCCATTGGCCGTTGGCCTCTCCGTGGAGTTACTCCGCGGATTGGCCGACTCGTAACTCTAACCCACAGAGCGGATGCTGGCCAAACTGAGCGCCACATCGGCGGGTTGCGAGCCCCGAATCATCGGTTCACGCCAGTCAGCTCGAGGTCACCGGCGAGCTCGCCGCGTCCGCGGCCACGACCGCAGAGAGCGCCCCGAGCCGTGCGAGCGACTCCGTGCGGCCAAGGATCTCCATCGACTCGAAGAGCGGCGGAGACACCTTGCGGCCCGAGATCGCGACGCGCAGCGGCCCGAAGGCGACCCGCGGCTTGAGCCCGAGGCCGTCGATGAGCGCGGTAGTGAGCGCCTCGTGCACGCGGTCGTGGGTCCACTCGGCCTCGGGAATGCTCTCGAGAGTCGTCGCGGAGGCGGCGAGGATTTCGGCGGCGTTCTTCGGGAGGCTCGCGAGGGCATCCGCCTCGTGCACGAGCGCCTCGCTCGTGACGAACAGGAAGCCGAGCATGCCGGGCGCCTCGCCGAGCAGGGCGATGCGTTCCTGGATCAGCGGAGCGGCCGCCGTAAGCACGGCCTGGCGGGCGTCACCGAGCGGCAGGTCGACGACTCCGGCGGAGACGAGGTAGGGCACGATCCGGGCAGCGAAGTCCGCGGGCTCCAGCAGGCGGATGTGGTCGCCGTTGATCGACTCGGCCTTCTTGAGGTCGAAGCGCGCCGGGTTCGGGTTGACGTTCTCCACGTCGAACGCGGCCACGAGCTCGTCGACGCTGAAGACGTCCTGGTCCTTGGAGAGTGACCAGCCGAGCAGCGAGAGGTAGTTGAGCAGTCCCTCGGGGATGAACCCACGCTCGCGGTGCAGGAACAGGTTCGACTCGGGGTCGCGCTTGGAGAGCTTCTTGTTCTTGTCGCCCATCACGTAGGGCAGGTGGCCGAAGCGCGGCACGAACGTCGTCAGGCCGATCTCGATCAGCGCCTGGTAGAGCGCGATCTGGCGCGGCGTCGAGGACAGCAGGTCTTCGCCGCGGAGCACGTGGGTGACGCCCATCAGCGCGTCGTCGACGGGGTTGACAAAGGGGTAGAGCGGATGCCCGTTGGGGCGCACCACGACGAAGTCGCTGAACGATCCGGCCGGGAAGGTGATCTCGCCGCGGACGAGGTCGTCGAAGCTGATCTCGGTGTCCGGTACCTTGAGCCGCAGCGCGGGGGCACGGCCCTCGGCGCGGTACGCGGCGCGCTGGTCTTCGGTGAGGTCACGCTCGAAGTTGTCGTAGCCCTGCTTGGGGTCGCGGCCGAGGGACACGTTGCGCGCCTCGATTTCCTCACCGGTCGCGAAGCTCTCGTAGATGTGGCCGGAGGCCTTGAGCTGCTCGACGACGTCGCGGTAGATGTCGTAGCGCTCGGACTGGCGGTACGGTCCGTGCGGTCCCCCGACGTCGACGCCCTCGTCCCAGTCGAGCTTCAGCCAGCGCAGGGCGTCCTTGAGCTGGAGGTAGCTTTCCTCGCTGTCGCGGGCGGGATCGGTGTCCTCGATCCGGAAGATGAAGGTGCCGCCGGTGTGGCGTGCGTAGGCCCAGTTGAACATGGCCGTGCGAACGAGGCCCACGTGCGGGGTTCCGGTCGGTGAGGGGCAGAACCGCACGCGGACATCCGTGCCGGTCGCGGTGGAAAATGGGTACACAGTGGTCTCAGACATCGGTATCGAGTCTACTTGGCGCGTAGATCACACGAGTGGGCGCACGCGGGGACAGGTGCGTGCCTGCGTGCGGGGCACTATCGGGCGGATACCGTGAGCGATGCGAGTGCGCGGAGGGTCTCCCCCAGCGCCGGCACGCCAATGGCCCCGTCAGCGGTGACGGCATGGAGCGTGCGGTACTCTCCCGGCCGGGTCGGACGGATCAGCACTCCCGACCGAGCGCCGACGGAGTCGATCGCGAGCGTCGGCAGCACGGCGACGCCGATGCCGGCGCCGACCATGCCGAAGACCGCGGCGACATTGTCGGTCTCGTAGGAGATGTCCGGAACGAACCCGCGCCGTTCGCAGAGCTCGAGCAGGTGCCCGCGGCAGCGCGGGCAGCCGCCGATCCAGCGCTCACCCGCGAGATCGCCGAGGTCGATCGACTCCGCATCGCCGAACCGGTGGCCGGCCGGAACCACGAGCAGCACCTCGTCCCGTCCGAGCGTCGTGACCGAGAGCCCCTCCGCGCTGTCCCGGTGCGGATCGACGAGGTCACCCGGGTAGCTGAACGTGATCGCGAGGTCGACGCGGTTCTCGCGCACGAGGGCGACGGCCTCGGGTGGTTCGGCCTCGACATAGG
Organism: Cryobacterium sp. 10I5; assembly: GCF_035019865.1. NCBI lineage: Bacteria > Bacillati > Actinomycetota > Actinomycetes > Micrococcales > Microbacteriaceae > Cryobacterium > Cryobacterium sp. 10I5. Next base: position 9,548 of record NZ_JASJVI010000070.1, on the reverse strand, counting down.
TGATCGACAGCCCCGGATGCCGCCTCCCCAGGTCGGCGAGCAGGCGCGGCACGATCGTCGCGGACGCAGAGGGAAAGGCCGCAACCCGCACCCGGCCGGCCCGGAGACCCTGGAGTTCGGCGAGGTCGCCTGCGGCGGCGTCGAGGGCTCCGGTCACGGTACGGGCGTGCCGGGCGAGCAACCGGCCGGCCTCGGTGAGGCGCACACCCCGGCCGACCCGCTCCACCAGAGCGAGTCCCACCCGCAGCTCGAGGCGCTTGAGCTGCTGGCTGACCGCGGGCTGGCTGTAGCCGAGGGCGCGGGCCGCTGCCGTGATCGAACCGTGCTCGGCGAGAGCCTGAACGATGCGCAGCGAATGGGAGTCGAGGGCGGAATCGGCGAGAGGCATCCCCAAGGATAACGCTGGGTTATGGTTTCTATCACTCACTGGCGATTGTCGAATGAGTGCGAGCGGCGGATGCTGGAGGAATGACCAGCCCAGACTCCCCCGACACGACCCGCTCGCGAATCGACGGTCCTCCACTGGGCATCCCCGCAGCCCGGGCGCAGTTCCCCGGCGGGCGCGGGTACCTCGCCGCCTGCACGCTCGGGCTGCCGACGGCCGGAACGGTCGCGGCCCTTCGCGCAGACCTCGACGCCTGGGCGAGCGGCTCTGCCTCGGCCGCAGGGTACGCCGCGCTCGTCGAACGGGTGCGTGCCGTCTACGCGCGGCTCGTGACGGTACCGGTGAGCCGGGTGGCAATCGGTTCCCAGGCTTCCGTGCTCGCGGGCCTCGTGGCCGCGAGCGTTCCGGACGGGGCGGAGGTGCTCTGCGTCGACGGCGACTTCAGCTCCATGGTCTTCCCGTTCCTGAACCAGGCCCACCGCGGCGTCACTGTGCGACACGTTCCCCTCGCTCACCTGGCCGAGAGCATCACGGGCAACACCTGGTTGGTCTCCTGGTCACTCGTCCAGTCCGCGACGGGCGCTGTCGCCGAGACGACGGCGATCATCGCCGCTGCGCGCCGTCACGGGACCTTCACCCTGTGCGACACCTCCCAGGCAGCCGGGTGGATGCCGGTGGACGCCTCGGTCTTCGACGCCACGATCTGCCACGCGTACAAGTGGTTGTGCGCGCCGCGCGGCGTGGCTTTCCTCACGATTGCCGAGGGGTTCGGCTCCGTCGTGCGCCCGGCCCAGGCCGGCTGGTACGCCGGCGAGGACGTCTGGGGCTCCTGTTACGGGCCGGGAATGCGGCTCGCGGCCGACGCCCGTCGTTTCGACGTGTCGCCGGCGTGGCAAGCCTGGGTCGGCGCGGAACCCGCCCTCGAGTTCTTCGGCACACTCGACCTGGCCGAGGTGCGACGGTACGACGTGGGCCTCGCCGACGCCTTCCGCGCCGGACTCGGCATCGACCCGACCGAACAGACCGGCCAGGCCACCGTGACGTGGGCGGATGCCGCGGGCACCGACCTCGCGCGCCTCACGGCGGCCGGACTCACGGCATCCGGTCGGGCGGGCCGCGCCCGCGTTGCCTTCCACCTCTGGAACGATGCCGACGACGTTCAGGACGCCCTCCGCGCCCTGGGCCGCTGACGAGACAGCCAGCGGCACCTGCACCTGCACCTGCACCTGCACAGAGTGAGGTGTCGCAGATCGAGGTTCGCGCGCCCGCGGAACCTCGATCTGCGACACCTCAGGCGCGCGCGGTCCTACTTCTTGGCAGCGACGACCGAGATGATGCGGGCCGCGAGCTCGCCGGAGGATGCCGGGTTCTGGCCGGTGTAGAGGTTGCGGTCGACCTCGATGTGCGCCGTGAACGGGGCCGCCTCGACGAAGTCAGCGCCGAGATCGACCAGGCGGGTCTGGACCAGCCACGGTGCCTTGGGCGCCAGGCCTCCGATGACCTCTTCCTCGTTGGTGAAGCCGGTCATGCGATATCCCGTGAACGGCCAGCTGCCGTCCGCGCGCTTCGCGGCGAGGAGGGCGGCCGGCGCGTGGCACAACACGGCCAGGATCCGGTCGGTGTCGAGCGCCTCGGTCATGAGTGCGCCGGAGGTCGCGTCGACCGCGAGGTCCTCCATCGGTCCGTGGCCGCCCGGGTAGAAGACGACGTCGTAGTCGGCGACGACGATGTCGTCGATGCTGCGCGGAGCGTCGAGCTCCTCGCCGATCGACCCGAGGTACGCCACGATCTCGGCGGCGCGTTCCTCGCCGCCGGCCGACTGCGCCGTGAGGCTGCCGCGGTCGATCGTGGGCGGAACCCCGCCCGGAGTCGCGATGGTGATGGACCATCCGGCCTCGCTGAACAGGCGGTGCGGTTCCGCGAGCTCCTCAGCCCAGTATCCGGTCGGGTGCAGGGTGCCGTCGTTGAGGGTCCAGTGGTCAGCGGCGCTGACGACGAAGAGTACGTGGGCCATGATTCTCCAATGTTCAAAAATGGGTGGATGCGGGTAGTGGAGCGGTTGCGAGCCGGCTCAGGCGGTCGTGCGCACGACCATTTTGCCGGTGTTCTCGCCGCGCATGAGGCCGAGGAACGCCTCGACGGCGTTGTCGATCCCGTCGACGACGGTCTCGTCGAAGACGACGGCCCCACTGGTCAGCCAGCCGGACATCTCGGCCGAGAACGCGCCGAAGTGCTGCAGGTAGTTGCCGACGGTGAAGCCCTTCAGGGTGAGCCCGCGGGTCACGATGTTCGACATGTTGCGAGGCCCGGCGGATGCCTCCGTAGTGTTGTAGAGGGAGATCGCGCCGCAGAGGGCCGCGCGGCCTCCGTCGTTGAAGGCGCCGAGGGCCGCCTCGAGGTGCTCTCCCCCGACGTTGTCGAAGTAGACGTCGATGCCGTCGGGCGCTGCGAGGGCGAGCTGGCCGGCGATATCGCCGTCCTTGTAGTTGAAGGCGGCGTCGAAGCCGTACTTGCTCGTGAGCAGCGCGACCTTCTCGGGCGTTCCCGCCGAGCCGACGACGCGGCCGGCGCCCTTGAGGCGGGCGATCTGACCGACCATGCTGCCGACAGCGCCGGCCGCGCCGGAAACGAAGACGGTGTCGCCGGGCTTCATGCCTGCGATGTCGAGGAGGCCGACATAGGCGGTGAGCGCGGTCATCCCGAGCACGCCGAGGTAGGCGGAGAGCGGAACGCCGGGCAGTTCGGGCACGACGCGGAAGCCCTCGGCGGGTGCCTGAACGAGGTCGCGCCAGCCGAACTGGTGCACGACGACGTCGCCGACGGCCACTCCGTCGGCAGCGGATGCCACGACCCGGCCGACCGCGCCGCCGGACATGGTCTCGTCGAGCGCGTAGGGCGGCGAGTAGCTCTTCACGTCGTTCATCCGGCCGCGCATGTACGGGTCGACCGACACGAACTCGTTGGCGACGCGGATCTCTCCGGGCGCGAGGTCGGGAAGGTCGACGTGGACCGTGCGGAAGTCGTCCGCCGTCGGCCATCCGACCGGGCGGGCGGCGAGTTGGATCTGGGTGCTGGTATTCGCGGTCATGGATGACTCCTGAACTTCTGATGTGCCGAACGTGGGGCTCGGAACGTTTTTGTACCGACTGGTTTACTATATGCTGGATCGAACGGTACACAAAAACCGTCCACTGACTGGAGACCGAAATGGGCCGCATGCCGAGCTTTGATGCTCCCGTCGTCGTGACCGCGGCGCGCGACCTCTTCTGGGACCGCGGCTTCGAGGCGGCGTCCCTGGCCGACCTCGAGCGGGTCACCGGGCTGGGCCGCTCGAGCCTGTATCACGCGTTCGGAAGCAAACGCGGGCTCTTCGACGCTGCGGTCGCGGACTACCTGGAGACGGTCATCCGCCCGCGCCTGCGCCCGCTTCTCGCCGAGTCGGCGGGCCGTGCGGCCCTGCTCGAGTACTACGGCGGCCTGAGCCTGGCCGTTGCCTCGCTTCCGGCGGATTCACCCCGCCGGGGCTGCCTGCTGGTCAACTGCGCCGCGGGACTCGCCGGGCACGACGACCTGGCCAGGAAGGTCGTCGACGATTACCGCTCAGAGCTCACGGCGGCGCTGCGCCATGCCCTCGCGGGAGCCGCGGCCGCGGCCGAGACCACACCGGGCACGGGTGCCGCGCCCGCGGTCCTCGACGAACGCGCCCGCACCCTCGCCTCGCTGTCGATGAGCGTCATGTTGCTCGCCCGGGTGAACCGGGACGAGTCGCTCGCGCTCCTCGCCACGGCCGCCGCCCAGGTCCAGTCCTGGCACCCCTGACGAATTCGACGGAGTTTTTGCCCGGAAAGCGCTTAAATCGCGTTCCCACGTGCCGAAAACCCAAAATCTCCGTCGAATTCGTTCGGGGCAGGTGGGGCTAGAGGCGCTTGACCGGGTTCGTCAGGATGCCGATGCCCGGGATCTCGATCTGCACCGCGTCGCCGTCGTGGACCTTTTCGGCCCGGTCAGGGGCGCCCGTGAGGATCACGTCGCCCGGCAGGAGCGTGAAGACGCTCGACACGAACGCGACGACCTCGGCGATGGAGTGCTTGTAGAGCGCAGCCGTCCCCTTCTGGAACTTCTCGCCGTTGACCCGGCCGGTCAGGTGCAGGCTGTTCCAGTCGTACTCGGTGTCGATGACGGGGCCGAGCGGGCAGAACGAGTCGAAGCTCTTGGCGCGGGCGAGCTGGCCGTCGCGCTCGAGGAGATCCCGCGCTGTGACGTCGTTCGCGATGGTGTACCCGAAGATGACGTCCTCGGCGTTCTCGACCGTCACGTTCTTCGCGATCTTGCCGATCACGATGGCAAGCTCGCCTTCGACGCGCACGTCGTGGGACTGCGCGGGCAGGAAGATCGGGTCGTCCGGGCCGATGACCGCGGTGTTCGGCTTGAGGAAGAACAGCGGCTCCCGCGGTTCGGCGTGCTCGCGTTCCTCGTCGTCGGAGTAGAACGCGTGCGCCATGCCGACGATCTTGGACCGCGGGATCACGGGTGCGAGCAGTTTCACGTCGCGCAGGGCGACCCGGTCGCCGGTGGGATCGTACCCGGCGAACATCGGGTCGCCCTTGAGCACGACGAGTTCATCGTCGTCGACGATGCCGAAGGCGATCACGCCCTCCTGGCTGAACCGCGCGACCTTCACGCCTGGTCCGCGGGCACGTCGAGGCGGGTGAGCCAGCCATGCCGGTCGGGCAGCCGCCCGTACTGGATGTCGGTCAGCTCCTGGCGGAGGGCCATCGTGAGCGTGCCGGCCGGGGCATCCGCGTCGCCGATGGCCAGGCCGTCAGGGCCCTTGAGCTGCGAGATCGGGGTGACCACGGCGGCGGTGCCGCACGCGAACACCTCGGTGATGGCACCGGATGCGATTCCGTCGCGCCAGTCGTCCAGCGTCACGTCGCGCTCCTCGACGGTCAGTCCGCGGTCGCGGGCGAGCTGGATGATGCTGTCGCGTGTGACACCCTCGAGGATGGTTCCGGTCAGCCGCGGGGTGACGAGCGTGTCGGTGCCGTAGACGAAGAAGACGTTCATGCCGCCGAGTTCGTCGATGTGCGAACCGGTCTCCCCGTCGAGGAAGAGCACCTGGGCGCAATCGTTGTCGTAGGCCTGCATCTGCGGCAGGAGCGAGGCTGCGTAGTTGCCGCCGCACTTCGCGGCTCCGGTGCCGCCGCGGCCGGCGCGGGCGTATTCGGTCGAGAGCCAGATCTTGATCGGGGCCACGCCGTTGGCGAAGTAGGCGCCGGCGGGGCTCGCGATGACGTAGTAGCCGACCTTGTGGGCGGCGCGCACGCCGAGGAAGCTCTCGTTCGCGATCATGAACGGCCGCAGGTACAGGCTCGTCTCGTGGTCCGACGGCACCCAGTCGCCGTCGACGGCGATCATCTGCCGGATGGATTCGATGAAATCGCTCTCGGAGAGCTCCGGCAGGGCGAGCCTGCGTGCCGAACGCTGCAGCCGGTCGGCGTTCTTCTCCGGGCGGAAGGTCCAGATCGAGCCGTCGGCGTGGCGGTAGGCCTTGAGGCCCTCGAAGATCTCCTGGCCGTAGTGCAGCACCGATGAGGCCGGGTCGAGCTGCAACGGGCCGTACGGGATGACCCGGGCGTCGTGCCAGCCCTCCTCGACGGTCCAGTCGATCGAGACCATGTGGTCGGTGAACTTCTTGCCGAAACCGGGGTCGGCGAGGATCTCCTCGCGCTCGGCCCTCGTGCGCGCCATCGTGGACGGCGTCAGGCTGAAGGTCAGCGGGAAAGCGCCCGTTGTCGTGGTGGTGGTGTCGCTCAGTGCTGCCTGGCTCATTGGAGTCCCTTGTCTGTCATTCGAGTCACGATGGCGTCGCCCACCTCGGTGGTACCGCGCGACGCCGTGAATGCCCCATTTTCCGTACGGGCCGCGATATCGGCGACCACCGCGTCCCGAACCCGGGCCGCGGCATCCGTCAAGCCCAGGTGATCGAGCAGAAGGGCGACGGAAAGGATGGCGGCCGTCGGATCCGCAAGCTGCTTGCCCGCGATGTCGGGGGCCGAACCGTGCACCGGTTCGAACATGCTCGGGAACCGGCCGTCCGGGTTGATGTTCCCGGATGCTGCCAGGCCGATGCCGCCGCTGATTGCGGCCGCCAGGTCGGTGAGGATGTCGCCGAAGAGGTTGTCCGTGACGATGACATCAAATCTACTCGGATTTGAGACGAGGAAAATCGTCGCGGCATCCACGTGCAGGTAGTCGACGGTCACGTCCGGGTATTCGGCGGCGACGGTCGTCACGATCCGCTGCCACAGGCCGCCGGCGAAAACGAGCACGTTGGTCTTGTGCACGAGGGTCAGGTGCCGGGCGGCGCGGCCCTGGGCGACCTCGAAGGCGTAGCGCACGACGCGTTCGACGCCGAAGGCGGTGTTGACCGAGACCTCATTGGCGACTTCGTGCGCGGTGCCCTGGCGGATGGCGCCGCCGTTGCCGACGTACGGCCCTTCCGTGCCCTCCCGCACGACGACGAAGTCGACGTTGCCGGGAGCCGCGAGCGGGCTCGGCACCCCGGGGAACAGCACGCTCGGTCGCAGGTTGACGTAGTGGTCGAGGGAGAAGCGCAGCTTGAGCAGGAGTCCCCGCTCGATGTTCGCGTTCGCGAGGCGCGGGTCCCCAGGCACTCCCCCGACGGCGCCGAGCAGGATGGCGTCGTGGGCGGCGATCGACCCGAGGTCCTCGTCGGTGAGCACGTCGCCCGTCTCGAGGAACCGGGTCGCGCCGAGCGAGAACCAGGTCAGCGCGAACTCGACGTCGTCGGTCGCTGTCGCGGCGCTGAGCACCTTGACCGCTTCCGCGACGACTTCGGGCCCGATCCCGTCTCCGGGAATGACGGCGAGCTTGATGTGACGGGGCATGGGACTCCTGGGGGCTCGGATTGCTGTACCCAAACCCTACTGCGACGCGTCAGGTCGGGTGATCCCCGCATCGCCGTCCCGCCCCGGCTGGGCGCCGGTTCAGCGCGCCGAGCGCAGCGCGACGAGGGCGACCACGGCGGCCACGACCACGAGACCGGCACCGATCCAGGCGGTCGGACCGATCCCGGTCAGGAAGGCCTCCCGCGCAGATTCCAGCAGCATCCGGCCGGCTCCGCCCGGCAGCTCGGCCGCAACGGCGACGGCCCCGCCGAGGGTCTCCCCCGCGGCGGCCCGCTGTGCGGCACCGAGCCCGTCGGGCAGCACCACCGCGGAGCGGTATGCCGAGGTGAGGATACTGCCCAGCACCGTGGTGCCGAGAACAGCGCCCAGTTCGTACGCGGTTTCCCCGACAGCGGATGCCGCACCCATCTTCTCGGGCGGCGCGCTCGCCACGATCAGTTCGTTGGACACCGTCTCGGCGGCCCCGATCCCGATCCCGAGGGCGACGAAGGCGACGGCCACACCGGCGGCGCCGAATCCGGCGCCGCCGACCGCGAAGGCCGCGTACCCGGCCGCAGAGAACAGCAGCCCGGCCGGAACCACGATCGACGGCCGGATCCGCTTGGCGATCGGGACGACGATCAATCCGGCCAGGATCATCGCCACCAGGCCCGGTACGAGCACGAGGCCCGCAGCGAGGGGTTCCAGTCCGAGAACGAGCTGGAGGTACTGCGAGACGAAGAACAGTCCGCCGACGAGCGCGACGACGCTCAGGAAGTTGACCGCGACGGCCCCGCTGAACGAGCCGCGACGGAAGAGCGCGAGGTCGAGCATCGGCGCGCGGAGACGCCGCTGCCGCCGGGTGAAGAGCAGGCCGGCCACGAGCCCCACCGCGATTGACGCGATTCCGGCGAGACCGAACCCGGTGTCGGCGAGCGTCTTGATGCCGAAAACGATCGGGAACATCGTCACGAGCGACAGCAGGATGCTGGGCACGTCGATCGCGCCCGGGTTCGGGTCCCGGGATTCCGGCACGATCAGCGGCGCCACCACGAGCAGGGGCAGTAGCAGCGGGACGGCGAGCAGGAAGACCGATCCCCATTCCCCGTTCTCGAGGATGAGGCCGCCGACCACGGGGCCGAGTGCGCTTCCGGCCGCGAAGCCGCTGGCCCAGACGGCGATGGCGAGGCGGCGCTCGTTGCGCTCGGTGAAGACGGAGCGCAGCAGCGCGAGCGTCGGCGGCATCAACATCGCCCCGAAGATACCGAGAGCCGCACGGTCGAGGATGAGCCATTCGATGCTCGGCGCGAAGGAGGCGATCACCGACATGACTCCGAAGCCCGCGGAGCCGATCAAGAGCAGGCGGCGGCGGCCGATCCGGTCGCCGAGGCTGCCCATCGAAACCAGCAGCCCCGCGAGCACGAGGGGGTAGATGTCGATCACCCAGAGCAGCTGGGTGCCGCTCGGGCTGAGCGCCTCGGAGATCTGCGGCAGGGCCAGGTTGAGCACGGTGTTGTCGATCGACACGAGCAGCACCGGCAGCATCAGCACCGCAAGGGCCCACCAGCGTCGCACAGGCGCGGTGCCGGGCTCGAGGAGGATCCGGGGGCGGGTCGGGGTTGACACGGTGCAACAACTTTCCGGGAGGGGACGGGTGAACCCGCCGCAGGAGGGGAGCGGCACAAAATATACCGTCCAGACGGTACAGTAGCACTATGACACCCTCGCCCGTTCAGCCACCGCTCCGGTCAGCCGAGCATTCCCCGACCCGGACCCGGATCCTCGACGCGTTCACCGGGCTCCTGATCGACCAGGGCGAACGTTCGGCCACCCTCGAGAACGTCGCCGCTGCGGCCGGCCTCTCGAAGGGCGGGCTGCTCTACCATTTCGGATCGAAGGAAGCCCTGGTCCAGGGACTGCTCACCCGGCTGGAGGAGCTCGTCGCCGAGGACATCCTGCAGATCCGCTCAGCGGTGGCCGGTCCCGTCGACTACCTGATCCGCACCTCGATGAGCGAGGGCACGCCCCTGGACCGAACGATCGCGGGAGCCGTGCGCCTGGCGCAGGGATCTCATCCGCTGGCCAACACGGCAGTGGTCTCGATGCGGCGCCAGTGGCTGGCCGTGATCGAGGAGGCCGTCGGGGATCCGGACGTCGCAGAGGCGATCCTGTTGATCAGTGACGGGCTGTACTTCGGTTCCACCATCACGAGCGCCGCCCATCCCGCCCCCCCCGGGGGGGGGGGGGGGGGG